>JBBSJX010000169.1:0-8162 GCA_038256825.1 Chitinophagales bacterium | reverse complement strand
GAATTGCCTTTTACAGTAGCTGATACCGGGTTGCAGCGTTTAAAAACTTTTACCCCCATTAGTTATACCATTTTTAACCAGTTTGTTCCCGATAGCATTTTAAATGATCCCTTTGGTAAAAACAGGAAAGTAAACATTAACCCCATTGCCAGGTTCGAAAACGAGCAAAAAGAAACCTATTTGGTTACCCATATCAGTAGTGGTAAGAAAGAAGCCGTTTATCTCTTGGTTTTCGATAATAAAAATGCCTACTCCGCATCGCTGCCATTAATAAACCCAATAAACAGTTTACCGGGTGTAACAACTGCAAGCATCGATAAAAAAGAAAATATTTCCATTAATACAGACTGGAAAACAGATAATGTAAATTACTACCAGAAAAATATTTATGCATATAACAATGCAGGAAAAATTATGCTGGTATTGCAGGAAACCAACGACAACAAAAACGCTGATAAAGAAATAAATCCCCTGGATACTTTTCCAAAGAAGAATAAGTTTAGCGGCGATTATTATAAGGGAAAAAACAACCTGGTAGCTATTCGCGACGGCATAAATGAAAACGCTTATAAATTTTACATCTACTTTCAAAACGACGATGAAGAAAAATGTGGAGGGGAATTAAGAGGAGAGTTCACCCTTACTTCACCAACCACTGCTATGTTTAAAGAGTCTGGTAATACCTGTGTAATTGATTTTACTTTAACACCAACCCAGGTTAAAGTAAAGGAGCAGGGTAGCTGTGGTAATTACCGGGGTATAAAATGCTTTTTTAACGACACTTACACTAAAAAGAAAGAGCCAAAAACACCTAAAAAGAAAAAGTAGCTAACTAACACTTGTAAGTTGCTATATATAGGCAAAAACTTGATTTTCAAATTTTTTCTGTAAAATTGCACTCGCAAAATTTATTAAGCTAAAGGATTACAATTAAAAAGTTGCATATCAAAATGAATATAAATTTCACCTTTATTTTTTTTGGTTAATACTTTATAATCATTTTACACGTTAATTTTTTACAACAAAACAGAGAAACCCTGTTTATTTATAACTGTAAAAAATTAATCCCCAATTTGCCCTATTGCAATCCTCTACATTAACATTAAACAATTATGAATTTTAGAAACTACGAGGTTCCTTATGCTCCCGACGAAAGATACAAAAAGCCAGCAGCTTATTTTTCAATGGAATTTGCAATTCACCAACCTTTAAAAATATATAGTGGCGGTCTGGGGTTTTTAGCCGGCTCACATCTTAGAAGTGCTTACGAATTAAGCCAGAACCTGGTAGGTATTGGCATACTTTGGAAGTTTGGTTATTACGACCAGGCCCGCAACCAGGACCAATCACTACAGGTTAGCTGGATGGAAAAAAACTACAGCTACCTACAGGATATTGATATTAAATTCCAGATTGTAATTCACGATCATCCTGTTTGGGTTAAGGTATATTACTTAAACCCTGAAACATTTAAAAGTGCTCCCCTGTTTTTATTAAGTACCGATTTACCTGAGAACGATTATGTTTCTCAAACCATCTGCCACCGTTTGTATGATGGCAACGTTGCAACCAAAGTAGCACAGTATATTTTACTGGGTGTTGGTGGCGCCAAACTGCTTGATGAAATTGGGTACAGTCCTGATAAATATCACCTGAATGAAGCCCATGGTTTATCTGCTGCTTTTTACCTGCTCAACAAATTTAAAAGCCAGGAGAAAGTTAAGGAACACCTGGTATTTACCACCCATACTCCTGAAGAAGCGGGCAACGAAAAACACGACATTTACCTATGCCACAAAATGGGCTATTTCTGCGGGCTACAGTTAGATGAAGTAAGAAAAATTACCGGCATTAAAGACGACCAGTTCAATCACTCACTGGTAGCATTGCGCTTTGCTAAAATTGCCAATGGTGTATCCGAACTGCATGGCCACGTAAGCCGCGATATGTGGAGCCAGTATACCGGCATCTGCCCCATTATTTCGATTACCAATGCACAAAACTGGCACTACTGGGCCGATAAGCAATTATACCGTGCTATGGAAGAAGGCAATGATGTTGCTTTTGACGATCGTAAAAAATATTTGAAGAAGAGAGCCTTTGAAATTGTTGCCGATCAAACTGGAAAAATATTTGATCCAAATGTGCTTACCATTGTATGGGCCCGCCGTTTTGCAGGTTACAAAAGAGCCGAATTAATAACAAGAGATCTTGATCGTTTTAACCAGTTGACCAGCAATGCAAAATATCCCGTGCAGTTTATCTGGGCAGGAAAACCTTACCCATTAGATTACCCGGCCATCAGCGATTTTAACCAACTGGTGCATTTAAGTAAAGACTATAAAAACGTTGCAGTATTGGTAGGATACGAACTTGCTTTGAGTAAGCGCTTAAAGCAGGCCTCCGATATTTGGTTAAACAATCCACGTGTGCCCCGCGAAGCATCCGGAACCAGCGGCATGACCGCCTCCATGAACGGCTCCGTTAACTTTAGTACCGATGATGGATGGATACCTGAATTTGTAAATCATGGTAACAATGGTTTTGTAGTGCCCAAAGGCGACTATGCTAACATGCACCAGCATGAGCAGGACGAATACGATCTGAATAAATTATACGAGATTTTGGAAAATGAAATTCTCCCGGTTTATTATGACGATTATGATACCTGGAGACAAATAACCAAGAATGGTATGCGTGATGTTCGTTATCAATTTGACAGTAACCGCATGGTTGCCGAATATTATGATAAATTGTATAATTACTAAATAAGACAATAAGTTTAACAGGCCTCAACATGTAAAATGGTTGGGGCTTTTTTATGCGTTCAAATTTTAAAAAGTTTAACTGGTATTCGTTTTTTTATGTTACCAGCAACATAGTGCAATTAAGCTTTTCTTGCGTCGCACACTTGTACAGTAAATCTTTATTGAACATTAATTGCTGCTATGCTGCTATAAAATAACCGGTAAAAAACTGCTCCACAGTATTACTAAAAGTACAAGAGTGCGACGCAACAATGTAACATTAATAGGTAATGCTATGGCTCATAAAAAAAGTGAATTCACCAGGTAAGTATTTAAATGAGCCGGCCACAACTATCAGCATAATATTTGTTTGCCTCTTCTTCAACCGAAAGTTAAAATACAGGCCTTTTAACGGCATTTATATACATAACCTTACATTCGCTCAAAATAAATTTAAAGATGCTTAAAACGTTGCTGTTACTTCTCTTGTTTCCATTGCTAACCATTGCACAGACAAAAAAAATTACACTGGAAGATATTTATAAAGAAAATACTTTCAGAGCCGAAAGTGTACCGGGTTTTCGCACTATGAAGGACGGCCGTTTTTATACACAGGGCGATAAAACTGGTTTGTTGAAAAAGAATTTTATTACCGGCGAAACAGAAGCCACCCTAATTAATGCTTCGGATGTTAAGAACGAAGCGGGTAATACATTATCTCTAAGCGACATTGAATGGAACAACGATGAGCAAAAAATACTGGTGTTTACCAACAGGGAAAAAATTTACAGGCGCAGCAGCAAAGCCATTGTATTTGCATACGATCTTCAATCAAAAAAAAGTATAAAAATTGATGAGGATAAAATACTGCATGCAACCTATTCGCCCGATGGCAGCATGGTGGCTTTTGTAAAAAACAACAACCTTTTTTACAAAAATTTAGTTACCGGTAAAACAACTCAAATAACCACCGATGGCAAATGGAATAACATAATTAATGGTAATAGCGATTGGGTTTACGAAGAAGAATTTGGTTTTTCGAAAGCGTTTCAATGGAGTAGTAACGGCACCTATATTGCTTACTACAAGTTTGATGAATCAAAGGTTCCGGAATACAATATGACGATGTTTAATGGCTTGTACCCAACCGATTACAGCTATAAATATCCAAAGGCCGGCGAGCCCAATTCAATCATCGAAATACATACCTACCAGGTATCGAACGGTAACGATGTAAAGGTTGATATTGGATCTGAAACGGATATTTACATCCCCCGCATTAAGTGGACAACTGATGATAACAAACTGGCAGTTGCCTGGATGAACCGCTTACAAAATAATTTAAAATGGTTGGTAGCCGATGCTAAAACAGGTGCTACAACTATACTGTACAACGAAACAAATAAATACTATGTAGATATTACCGATGACCTTCAATTTTTACCGGGCGGCAAACAATTTATTATTTCAAGCGAAAAAGATGGCTACAACCACATCTACCTATACAATATGGATGGCAGCCTGCATACCCAGTTAACCAAGGGAAATTTTGATGTAGAAAACATTATTGGTATTGATGAGATTTATAAAACGGTTTACTATACTGCTGCCTACTACTCCCCTATGGATCGCCAGTTATTTTCGGTAATGTATGGTGACAAAAAAATAAAAACGCAACTAATAACCAAAGGTGCAGGTGTTCACAAAATTAGTATGAACAGCAACAACACTTATTATGTGGATAATTATTCAACCCTAAATACTCCTGCAACCATTGCTATATACAATACCAAAGGCGAGCAAATAAAGCAGCTAAAAAACAACGGGGAACTGAAACAAAAAATGAATGATTATGGCTGGAGCAATGCGCAACTTATAAAGGTTCCAAATTCAAAAGGCGATAGCTTAAATGGCTGGATGCTGAAGCCGTCTAATTTTGATCCATCAAAAAAATACCCTGTTTTGTTTTGCAACTATGGCGGGCCGGGCTCGCAACAAGTTACTGATGCATGGGGTAAGGTGAGCTTTTGGCACCAATTACTGGCACAGCAAGGTTATATTGTAGTGAGCTTTGATAATACAGGTACAGGTTACAGGGGCGAAGAATTTAAAAAGAAAACCTACCTGCAATTAGGCCTTTACGAAATTGAAGACCAGATTGATGCCGCAAAATATTTAGGTAGTCTGACGTATATCGATAAAAACCGTATTGGCCACTGGGGCTGGAGCTTTGGTGGTTTTATGAGCAGCCTGGCAATAACTAAAGGAGCCGATGTTTTTAAGGCAGCAGTTGCAGTTGCTCCGGTTACTACGTGGCGGTATTACGACAATATTTATACGGAGCGTTTTATGCGTACTCCTCAGGAAAACCCCAAAGGTTACGATGCCACTGCTCCCCTAAACTTAACTGAAAAAATTAAGGGAAAATTCCTCATTATTCATGGAACGGCTGATGATAATGTTCATTTTCAGAATTCAGTAATGATGGTGGAAAAAATGGTCCAGAATAATATTGATTTTGAAAGCGCTTATTATCCAAACAAAAATCATGGCATTTCAGGCGGAAATACAACGATGCACATTTACAGAAAAATGACGGACTTTATTCTGAATAACCTGTAGAATACATAAAAGATAAAAATCTAAAAATGCTTTGCTTTTATCCGCGAAGCATTTTTATTTAGAGTATAAATTATACTGATTAACAAAATCGGTATTTATAAATTGAAAACCACCTTAATAACTATTGGATTATAAACCCTTGAGATGAGCTGAAACATACATGGATTTTTTAAAAAAATTTGGGCAAAAAAAATGGGCCAGGATAGAAATCCAGCCCAGTTTTAATCCAATATTCTATGAAAAACCAATTACATAGATGGTAGGTGAATCGTTAAAGTTGCACGCAAAATAATAATGGGCTACTTTAAATTTTTTTATTAGAATAACCCTAAATTAAATAGTTGGATAAATTTCAATTTTATAAATTTTATTACATGGCAACTTGAAAACAATTTTAAGATCAGGTATGTTTTTATTATCAATAAGAATTACAATCACATAATTTATAATAATGAACAACAAAATATTAGTGGCAATTAGTGGTGCAAGCGGTTCCATTTACCCCAAACTACTGATAGAAAAACTTCTAAAGGCAAAAGACCAATGGGATGAACTGGGCGTTGTTATGAGTTCGAACGCAAAAGATATCTGGAGGACTGAATTGGAGAACGAATCGTACAAAAATTACCCGGTGGATTTTTATGATAAATACGATTTTGATGCACCCTTTGCTTCGGGATCGGCCAGGTATAATATTATGATTGTAGCACCCTGTAGCATGGGAACCCTGGGCCGAATTGCAAACGGCATAAGTGACGACTTGCTTACCAGGGCTGCAGATGTTATATTAAAAGAAAGGCGCAAACTGATATTAATGGTGCGGGATACCCCATACAACCTGGTACATATTAAAAATATGGAAACCATTACTTTGGCCGGTGGTATTATTTGCCCTGCTACTCCCTCATTTTACAGTAAACCTAAAACAATAGAAGAACTGGCTGAAACAGTAGTTGACCGTGTTTTAGATTTAGCAGGATTAAATATTGCAACTTTTCGCTGGGGCGCTAAATAAATTATTATTTTTTTTACAAATGATAAACCCAACGAAATTCAATGTTTAAACTCATATTATAACATAATCGTATTTTTGACTTTTTTCTATTTATCAATCGTTAATATTAGAGATAATCTATTTTATCATTTTTTTAATCTATTCTTTTAGATAAATTTAAATTAATAGCTTTGTGGTTCATCAAAAGATTGTGATAAAATGCAAGTTCATGCCATTATGATCCCTACACTGCAATTACAACAACTGGGATTATTAAACACCAATATCCAATACCAATTAACTCCGGAAGAACTTATTCATCAAACTGTTGATTTAGGACAGGGATCTTTAAGTGACCAGGGTGCTCTTGTGGTAAAAACCGGTGTGTTTACAGGTCGAAGTCCAAAGGATCGTTTTTTTGTAAAAGATCATGAAACTGAACACAACGTTAACTGGAATAACTTTAATATTCCCATAGAAGAAAAATACTTTTTTCAGCTTAGGACTAAAATGCTCCATTACCTGAACTCAAAAGAAAAAGTTTGGGTTCGCGATTGTTCGGCTTGCGCCAACCCGGCCTACCAAATGAGCATTCGTGTTATTACCGAAGCACCCTGGAGCAACCTTTTTGCCTACAACATGTTTATAAGGCCCGGCGAGGAAGAATTGGAATACTTTGATGCTGAATGGCATGTTATACAAGCGCCTGGCTTTAAAGCGGATCCAAAAACAGATGGCACACGGCAGGAAAACTTTTCCATTGTTTCGTTTACTCATAAAACTATTTTAATTGGTGGTTCGGCCTATACAGGAGAAATAAAGAAAGGAATTTTTAGTGTTTTAAATTACCTGATGCCTTATTACAAGGATGTATTAAGTATGCATTGCAGTGCCAACATGGGCACCGAAGGAGATACCGCCCTATTTTTTGGATTGAGCGGAACAGGTAAAACAACTTTAAGCGCCGATCCTGACAGGCAATTAATTGGAGATGATGAACATGGTTGGACTGATGACTCTGTTTTTAATTTTGAAGGAGGCTGTTATGCCAAAACAATTAATTTAAGTAAGGAAAAAGAACCGGATATATTTAATGCAATTCAGTTTGGAGCGTTGGTAGAAAATACCCCTTTTAAAAAAGGCACCAACGAAATTGATTTTAGCAGTGATGCCATTACTGAAAATACGAGAGTAAGTTATCCCCTGCATTTTATTGACAATGCAAAAGAACCATCTATTGGAGGAAGCCCGCAAAATATATTTTTTTTAACCTGCGATGCTGCCGGTGTTTTACCCCCTATTAGCAAACTATCGCCTGCGCAGGCAATGTACCAGTTTATGAGTGGATATACAGCCAAGGTTGCGGGCACAGAAGCTGGTATTACGGAACCCAAATCTACCTTTAGCACTTGCTTTGGCGCTCCCTTTATGCCTTTACACCCGGCCTTTTATGCTGAAATGTTAGGCAGGAAAATGCAGGAAAACAAGGTAGATGTTTGGTTGGTTAATACCGGCTGGAGCGGTGGACCTTATAGTATAGGAATCAGGATTAAGCTGGGTTATACAAGGGCAATGATTTCGGCAGCTTTAAAGGGTGAGTTAAATAATGTAGCTTACCAGGCACACCCGGTTTTTGGAGTGTTGGTGCCAGCATCGTGCCCAAATGTTCCGGCGCAAATACTGGATGCAAAGAATACATGGGAAGATAAAGAGGCTTATGATAAGAAGGCCAAAGAACTTGCACGCCTGTTTGTTGAAAATTTTAAACAATACGAAACGGAAGTTTCTAAAGAAATATT
>JBBSJX010000168.1:0-8224 GCA_038256825.1 Chitinophagales bacterium | reverse complement strand
GCCCCTGCTTTGACTGCTTTATCTATTTGCTGCGAGTTTGCCATTGAATGCCCGATTGAAACGATCACTCCATGCTCCTTGCATTTTTCGATAAAGCCGGGGGCTTCGTCCCATTCGGGTGCAAGGGTTATCAATTTGATTCTGCCACCACATGCTTCCTGAAATTGTGAAAAAAGATCCCAATCGGGGGCTTTGATATGGTTTTGATCATGAGCGCCTTTTGCCCCGGCCTCCTGCGAAATGAAAGGCCCTTCCAGGTGAATACCCCAGATGCATTCATTTGCCAAAGCATCGGATAAACACGCCCCATAAATTGTACGAACGATTTGCAAAATATTCGCGTCTGAGTTCGTGATGACAGTCGGTAAAAATGTAGTTATTCCTTTACTTAACAAATAATGGGTTGCGTTAATTATATCCTGCTGGGTTACAGAGGGATCATTAAAATCAATTCCATTAATGCCATTAACCTGTAAATCAATTAATCCCGGTCCAACCAATATATGATCTGAATTTGAACTTCCGGATTCAATAATCCGAACTAATTTTTCGTTCTCAAATACCAGCTCTTCGGTTTTACCGGTTACAATATTATTACAGGTGAAAACCTTTGAATATATATTATTTTCAGTATTCATATAAACGCTTACTAGGTTGATTTTTTCAATGCGTTAAGCAAGTTCTGCACCTTAACAGGAACTGATTTGGTTAAAAGTCCGATGCTTATAAATACAATGGCCGCAACAATAGTAGGTAAACCTACTTCTAAGGCAAGGCTATTTAATTCTATATTTTTTGTGATGATAAAAGTGAGCAAACCGGCCGCAATTGACGAGATGGCCGCTTTGGGACCACAGGCTTTAAATACCGGTAACAGGCCAAATAATAATGGCATGGCAGTTGGTCCTAATAAAGCAGCAAACCAGTTAATAATAAGACCCAGTACACCCCCAAATTGTTCATAATTGAGGGCTATGCCAATAGTAGCCAGTGTGAATATAAATGTAGTGATGCGGGCTGTACGCAAACCGTGTTTGTCGTTCCTGAATTTTGGAGATACAACCGGCAGAATGTCGCGGGTAATTACAGCAGCAATTGTATTTACATCTGAAGAGGTCATACCCATAGTAGCTGCAAATAATGATGCAATCACAAGGCCTATCATTCCCTGGGGAAGTATTTTTAACATTAACCAGGCATAAGACTCTGATGGATTTTCCAAACCAGGTAATATAACTGGTGCGGCCCACATGGGAAAGAACAGGATTAAGGGCCAGAAGAGGTATAAAATGCCTGAAAGCCTTGCGGCTTTTGAAGCCTCTTTTTCGTTTGGTGATGATATATACCTGGTAGCAAGACTCCATATGCCGCCATTGTAACTTAAAAAATATACGAAAAACATTACGCTTACAAAGGCTGCAGTATATGGATCATTAAATAAATTACTGTGACCTGCTGGCAGCTGGTCCCAAACGCTTACAATAGACTGGAAACCGCCCAGGTGTTTAAGAACCAAAACAAACATTACCACCCCGCCAAGTACTTGAACTATAAATTGTATCAGGTCAGTTATAATCACTCCCCACAACCCTCCAAAGGTTACATATATTAATGTTACAATTCCAGAAACCAGAATTCCCGTTGTCATGGGAATACCTGCTACCACGTGCAGTAAAATACCAATGGCCGCCCACTTGGCTCCAACATCAAATACCTTTAATAGTACACCCGTCCATGCTACAATTTGCTGGGTTAATATGTTGTATCGTATACTCAAATACTCCAGAGGTGATTGTATTTGTAGTTGCTGCCTTAAACGAACCCAATACACGGGAAATATTTTTGCCGTAGAAATGATGACAACGCCAACAGGAAAAGCCCACCACATATACATGGTAAAACCATGAGTATAGGCAACGGCTGCATATGCTACAAATACGGCACCGCTGTGGCCGGATACATGATGCGAAATACCTGCCAGCCACCACGGTAATTTACCACCTGCAACAAAATAATCTTCAGAATTTTTACTCTTAAAATAGGACATTACTCCTATAACAATCATGCTTAAAAAGAAAATAATAATAACAATTAAATCCAGTGTATTAAAAGTCATTGGGATGTTTTGGTCAATTTAAATTCACCTTCATAAATATTGCTGCACTAAATTTTAAACGGCTGCTGAACTGCCATCTTATAGTATGGCAACTGTTTCAACATCACACTAAGTTAATGTCTGAAACACTGCCATTTTATATTATTTTATCCAGAATTTAATTGTCTTATCGCTAGCAGAAAGGGAAGTTTGTTCTTTTATAAACAGGAAGTTAGTTGATTTTTCAAAGGCTGATACAGAAAAGGCAATGCTAGAATTGATTAATCTGGCATCTCCTCCAACGAGTGTTTTTACTTTTAAAAATTATATTACTTTAGACGCAATACGTTTTTTGAAAAATAATTTCCCAACAAAATTGGATGTGATTGATTTTACCGATTTCGGCAACCTTTCGTTGTTCGAATATTTGGATCATAAACCAATTGCTTCTATACAGGAGGATTTTTATGAAGTGGGAAGAAAGGCGGCCAATTTGCTTTTTAAAATGATAAATGAAGAAAATACAAACGATAATAATTCGCCGGTTAACACCGAAATTCCTTGCAAATTAATTATTCATAATTCATCCTAAAGTTCAACTGCTGGTTGCTAATACAAATAAGTGATGCCTTATAATGCGAATGCACAATGTTATAGGATATAGGAATAATCAAGTATCATTTTTTAAGCAGAACGAATTTATATTGCTCTTCATCAAACCTAATTAAATATTTTCCTTTAGCCTCTATTACGGGTCGTTTAATTGCGCTGGGTTTTTCCTGCATTAATTTAACCGCTTCGTGTTGGTTGATGATGGTGCTTTTTACTTCTTCGGGCAGGGCTTTCCAGGTGGTGCCTTTTTTGTTTAATAAAAACTCCCAACCAAACTCCTTACACCATTCGTTTAGTTTTTCTTCGGTTACACCTTCTTTTTTGTAATCGTGAAATTTGTAGTCGAGATCTTGTGCTTTTAACCACTCCAATGCTTTTTTAACTGTATTGCAATTGGGGATACCGTAAACTTGAATCATTTTCCGTTGTTTATAAAATCCAATACTATTTTTTCTGTTTCTATGCAGGCCGATTCCAAATCATCGTTTATAATCACTTTATCAAAGGAGTGTATAAATGATAATTCGTAGGCTGCTTTATTTACCCTGATAGCTATGTTTTCGTCACTTTCAAAACCCCTGCTTTCCAGGCGTTTTTTTAATTCCTGAACCGAGGGAGGTTTTACAAATAGAGATAAAGACGTTTCGGGGAATTGTTTTTGAACGTGAATAGCGCCTTTAACATCAATATCCAACATGGGTACTTTGCCCAGGCTCCATAACCTTTCCAATTCGCTTTTTAGGGTGCCGTAATATTTGTCTTCGTACACCATTTCCCATTCTACAAACTCGTTATGCTCAATTTTATGCTGAAAATCGGCGACACTCATAAAATAATAATCAACACTATCCTTTTCTCTTCCTCTTGGCAGGCGGGTGGCAGCAGATACAGAAAATGCCAGTTGTGGATACCTGGCTAACAGGAAACGGGTAATGCTTGTTTTGCCCGACCCTGACGGCGCAGTTATTATGATGATTTTTCCACTCATGATTGTAATTAAAGTTGCAAAGAAACTGAAGTTTACTGATTGCGTTGTAGCAACTATGAGTTTAATAATTTAGAAACCGCTTATTAAACTATTGTACTTTTTTCTTTCAATAATGTTATGCTGTACAAGAGTGCGACGCAAGTAAAGCCCGGAATAAGATAACTGTTGGGGTCATAAAAAAACAAAATCCTGCCTTGAGAACAGGATTTTGTTTTATAAAAATGTGATTACTTAATTTGTAGCAATTGTTTTTACCCACTCCTTTACGCTGTCACATTCCTGAAACTCCGGGTCGATATGAACATAAAAGTTAGGGATATGACTGGAAAACCATTTTTCCAGGGTCTCTGTCTTTTTTTGCTCCAGAGCACGGGCAGCAATTTTGCTGTAGTCTTCTTTTAAACTTTCCCTGTGTGGCTCGGTACGGCTTTTTAGGTTAATAATGCGAACCCCTTTTTTACCTCTTTCGTCGGTAAAAACAAGTGGATCTGAAAAATCACCCACTTTCATATTTTTTAAAGCCAATACCATGTCTTTATCCATCTGATCGATGGTTACATAATTTGAACCATCGCGGGCCTGCACCTGGCCGCCATTAAATTTACTTCCTTCATCGTCGCTAAACTTGCTTACAGCCTCGCCAAAACCCAGGGTTCCGGCAACCAGTTTTGTGCGAACAGAATCCAGTTTTATAATAGACTCTTTAACTTCCTGATCGGTTACCGGTGGTATTTTTAAAATATGACGAACGATTGCATCATCGCCTGCACGACTAACCAATTGTATAATATGTAAACCAAATTTACTTTTGATCACCGGCGAAATCTGTCCTTCTTTAAGTTTAAATGCTGCTGAAAGAAAGGTTGGATCCCAGATTTTATCGTTACGGTTTAAACTATATTGCCCACCACTTTCCTTACTGCCCGGATCTTCTGTATATTGTTTTGCCAGTTGTTCAAAACTTTTAGAACCATTTTCCACCTGCCTTTTAAAATCATTTAACTCGCGGGTTACATAACTTTCAACATCCCTGTTGGCTTTTGGATAAGCGACTATCTGGCTTACTTCCAGCTCACTTTCGTAAAAGGGAAGGCTATCTTTTGGAATGTATTCAAAATGCTCTTTTACCTCGGTAGGCGTAATTTTTACATTCTCAACAATTTTACGACGCATCTGGTCGGCCAGGTTTTGTTCGCGGAAAGGCTCGCGAAAATCTTCCTTCAACTGGTAAATGCTTTTACCTGCAACCTCTTCCAATATTTCTCTTGAACCATATTGCTGAATAAAGCCCCTGATTCTGTTTTCAAGTGAAGCTTCAATTTCATCATCACTAACAACAAGTGAATCTTTTTCGGCCTGTAGCACCAAACCTTTTTGAATTAATTGCGCTTCTATTATAGCACATTCAGGATTTTCGGGCATTTGAACACCCTGACGCTGCATATCTGTAACAGCATTAAATACATCCGATCTTAAAATAATTTTATCTCCAACTTTGGCCACAATTTTATCGGCCACTACTTTACGTGGCTGAGCAGCAACTTTATTTTGAGATACACCAGCTACCGCCAGTAATAAAACTGTAAATAGAATTAGACGTCTTTGTATAATCTGAATCATAATTTAATGTAAGGGTATCAAAAATATTGAATTGCCTTTGGTTAATACATAAAGGCACTGTTTTTAACAAAAAAAATAGCCCCGGAAACCCCGAAGCTATTAATGAATTTATCTAACTGCTCTTCTAAAGGCTGGTTTGTATAAACCGGCAGTTAAAATTACAAGGTTCTCTTAACTTCTTCAACTTCAAATGCTTCCACAATGTCTCCCACTCTAAGATCGCTGTAATTTTTAATGGTAAGACCGCACTCCATATTAGTGGAAACATCTTTTACATCATCTTTAAAACGTTTAAGTGATCCCAGTTCTGCACTTCCTTCGCCTTTCGGAAATTCAACAATACCATCGCGAATAACACGTATTCTTGAATTTCTGAAGATTTTTCCTTCCAGTACAATACATCCTGCAACGGTAGCTTTATCAAACTTATACACTTCGCGCACTTCAACATTGGCTGTAATCTTCTCTTGGAATTTAGGTTCCAACATACCTTCCATGGCGCTCTTTATTTCATCAATTGCCTGGTAAATAATGGAGTAAAGCTTGATTTCCAATCCTTCGGTATCAGCAACTTTTGCAGCACTTTGCGATGGACGAACGTTAAATCCAATAAGGATTGCATCTGAAGCGGTTGCCAGCAATACATCACTTTCAGATATCTGTCCTACACCTTTGTGTACAACCCTTACCGCTATTTCTTCGGTAGAAAGCTTTTGTAATGAGTCACTCAATGCTTCTACTGATCCATCCACGTCACCTTTGATAATCAGGTTTAACTCCTTAAAGTTGCCCAATGCCAAACGACGACCAATTTCATCGAGCGTGATGTGTTTTCTTGCACGTAAACCCTGCTCACGTAAAATCTGCGATCTCTTTGTAGCTATGTCTTTTGCTTCGGCTTCATCCTGGTAAACCCTGAATTTTTCACCGGCTTGTGGTGCTCCATTTAAACCTAGTACTAAAACTGGTGTAGATGGTGGCGCTACGGTAACACGTTGGTTGCGCTCGTTAAACATGGCTTTTATTTTACCATAAAACTGGCCGCTCACCATAATATCGCCTTGCCTTAAAGTACCGTTTTGTACCAGCAATGTTGCTACATAACCTCGGCCCTTATCCAATGTGGCTTCCACAATGGTTCCTGAGGCCTCCCTGTTAGGGTTGGCTTTAAGTTCCAGAATTTCAGCTTCAAGTAATATTTTTTCTAATAATAAATCAACATTCAATCCGCTCTTAGCACTTAGTTCCTGGCTCTGGAATTTACCACCCCACTCTTCCACAAGAATATTCATTCCTGAAAGTTGCTCATAGATTTTTTGGGGGTTCGCACCGTCCTTATCTATTTTATTAACCGCAAATATCATAGGAACGCTGGCAGCCTGCGAGTGGCTGATGGCTTCCTTGGTTTGAGGCATCACCGCATCGTCGGCAGCTACCACAATTACCGAGATATCGGTTACTTTGGCACCACGTGCACGCATCGCGGTAAAGGCTTCGTGACCCGGTGTATCCAGGAAGGTTACCTTTTTACCTGTTGCAGTGTTTACTTCATAAGCACCTATGTGCTGGGTAATTCCGCCGGCCTCGCCACTTACTACGTTGGCACTCCTTATATAGTCGAGCAGCGATGTTTTACCATGGTCAACGTGACCCATGATGGTAACAATTGGCGCCCTTGCAATTTGATTTTCCGGATCATCACCTTCATCTTCGTCGTCCAGTTCGGCCTGGGCTTCCATGTCAATAAACTCCACATCGTATCCAAATTCGCTGGCTACCAGTTCAATAACTTCAGCATCCAAACGTTGGTTAATGCTAACCATAATACCAAGGCTCATACACTTACCAATTACTTCGGTAAAGCTAACATCCATCAGGCTGGCTAATTCGCTTACGCTTATAAACTCAGTTACTGATAATTTGTTATCATCTCCCTCATGGCCCGGCTGTTCGGTTACACCATCTCTTTTGGCTTTACGGTATTTAGCTTTTAAACTTTTACCACGGCCCGAACCACCAGATAACTTGGCCTGTGTTTCCTTTATTTTATCCTGAATCTCCTTTTGATCAATTTCTTTATCATCGCGACGCTTGTCGGTTGAGCGTGGGCCAAAACGATTGCCACTTGCCGGAACAATAGGCCTGTTATTACCCTGGCCCGGACCTGCTGGTGGACGATTAAATCCACCCTGACCCGGCGGACGGTTACCCTGACCGCTTCTTCCATCATTTGGCCTGTTAAAGCCACCACCCTGGCGGTTATAAGTTCCAGGGCCTTGTTGTTGGTTTGGATCTTTTACAGGTGGTTCACCCGGTTTGCGCTCAATAGGAATACGCTTGCGTTTGCGTTTTTCCTGGCTGGTCATGGGTTTTGGCCTTGTATCGCTATTCACCGGAAGAACTATCTTTCCCAGAATTTTGGGTCCTTCAAGTTTTTCGGCTTTAATATTTGTGATTACCGGTGCAGTTTCAATAAAAGCTGCCGGTGATAATGGTTGTTGTTGGGGAACCAAAGGTGCAGCCGGAGTTAATGGCTTAGCTTGAACCGGTTTTTGAACCGGGGCCGAAGCAGCAACTTTTGGTGCCGGAGCAGGTGCAGCAGGTTTTGGTTCGTCTTTTTTCTTTGGTGCCTTTTTAGGTCGGGTTGAAGAGTCGATCAGAGATAAGTCAATCCTGTCAACAATTTTTGGACCTTCCAATTCGGGGGTTGCTCTTCTAACTTTATCGGCTCCACCTTCTTCTTTTGGCGGTGTTTCAGGTTCTTCTACCGGGGCTGCGGGAACCTGGGTTTCAGGCTTTGGTTCCTCAACTGGTGGCGGAAGGGGTTTTTCCACTGCTTCGGGTTGTGGCTCGGGTTTAACGACTTCAACCTGTGGTGCCGGCTCAGGCTCAGCAACGGGTTCAGGTTT
>JBBSJX010000167.1:0-8292 GCA_038256825.1 Chitinophagales bacterium | reverse complement strand
TATTACCGACCATTTTGGCCAGTTGGATGTTTTAGTTGCAAATGCAGGAGTAGGTCACTTTGCACCTATTGATACCATAACCGAAGAAGAATGGAAAGAAACCATTGATACCAACCTGACCGGGGTTTTTAATAGTGTTAAAGCCTCCATTGAATTGCTGAAAAAATCAGAAGGATACATTATAACTATTGCCAGCCTTGCAGGCACCAACTTTTTTGAAAATGGTGCGGCTTATAATGCAAGCAAATTTGGCCTGGTTGGTTTTACGCAGGCCATCATGTTAGACTTACGAAAGTATGGGGTAAAGGTTACTACAATTATGCCTGGTTCGGTAGCAACACATTTTAACGACCATGTACCAAGTGAAGCAGATGCATGGAAAATACAGCCCGAAGATATAGGCCAAATGGTTGCAGACTTATTAGCTATGAACCCCCGCACCCTGCCAAGTAAAGTTGAAGTGCGCCCAACTAAACCCGGTAAATAAGGTAAAACACTTTACTTTATATAATTACGTTAGTCTACACTCACTAATATAAAACAGGTTGTTTAACCTGTTTTTTTTATGAATTACATTTGTGTTTTTCAAACTTATCTTACTTTTTCAGGTCATTATAAATGCGTATATTATAAACATGAATACACCAAAGAACATTAATAAATTAGTTATTGAAAAATTACAGATTAAGGATTATGAGGAAATAGTGCAAACCATGAAAGCAGCCTACCCGGGCTGGGGTGGTGGATTTTGGAGCTTAAAAGCAACTCAAACCTTGATAGATATATTTAGTGATGGCCAGTTTGTAATAAAGGCAGACGATAAGGTGGTTGGGTGTGCTCTATCTATTATAGTTGATTACGATAGGTTTGAAGACGAGCATACCTATAAGCAAATTACCGGGAGCTACCAGTTTAGTACACACGATCCTAATGGAGATATATTGTACGGAATAGAAGTTTTTATACACCCCGACTTCAGGGGTTTTAGGTTGGGACGCAGATTGTATGATGCCCGCAAAGAATTATGCGAACACCTGAATTTAAAAGGAATTGTTTTTGGAGGCAGGTTGCCGGGTTACCTGGAGTATTCGGCTAAATTTACCCCCAAAGAATATATTTACAAAGTAAAGTGTAAGGAGATTTACGACCCGGTATTAAGCTTCCAGATTTCAAACGATTTTCACGTAAAAAAAGTGTTGAAGGGTTATATGCCTGATGATGTTGAAAGTAAAGAGTTTGCCGCCCTTTTACAGTGGGATAATATTTACTATTCACCCAGGTCACGAAAATCTTACACACCAACCAATCATGTTAGGTTGGGCCTGGTACAATGGCAAATGAGGCCTTATAAAAATATGGATGAATTGTTTACCCAGGTGGAGTTTTTTGTAGATTCCGTTTCGGGCTATAAAAGTGATTTTGCTTTATTTCCCGAGTTGTTTTACGGCCCATTGCTGGCACAGTTTAATCACCTAAACCAGGCAGATGCCATGCGGGAACTTGCACAGTTCACCCCGGAAATAAGGGATCGGTTTGTGCAGCTAGCCATAAAATATAATATAAATATTATTACCGGCAGCCTGCCCAGTATTGAAAACGGCTTATTGCATAACATTGGTTTTTTGTGCCACAGAAACGGTAAGGTAGATAAATATGAAAAAATACATGTAACCCCCGACGAATCCTCCTACTGGGGTATGGAAGGGGGAAAGACTTTAAAAGTATTTAATACCGATGCCGGTAAAGTGGGTATTGTTATTTGTTATGATGTTGAGTTTCCTGAACTGCCACGCATTTTAGCACAGGAAGGTATGCAGATATTATTTGTACCTTTTTTAACCGATACCCAAAATGCTTACATGCGTGTAAGGCGTTGTGCACAGGCAAGGGCTATTGAAAACGAATGTTATGTTGCCATTACCGGGTGTGTAGGCAACCTGCCAAAAGTTGAAAATATGGATATTCAATACTCTCAGGCAGCGGTATTTACACCGTGCGATTTTGCATTTCCTGCGAACGGTATTAAAAGTGAAGCAACGCCAAATACCGAAATGGTACTTATTTGTGATGTTGATTTATCACTTTTAGATGAATTGCACTCGTTTGGAAGTGTGCGTAATTTAAAGGATAGGAGAGAGGATGTTTACTCCTTAAAGTATACCGGTGAACAAAATAATACGCTTAAACTTTAACCTGGGCCTGCACTTTAAGGATGATTGAAGTGCAGGTTTTTATTCACCTTTTGTTGTATAGAAAGCGTGGGATGAACTAACAGCAGGGATATACGAAATTGTTTTCCACCGAAAAATTACTGCTCCAGTTTTTGGTTAAGCAATAATTCAAAATTTTTCTATACTCCATTAGAGTAGACGGTTTTGTTACGTACAAATCTGCACCTAATTCACGGCATTTTTCAATAGCATCCTTATTGTGCGAAGTAGAAAAAATAATAACAGGAATTTTTTTTGTTTGCTCAGTAGATTTTAATTCTTCCAACACCATAAAACCATTTTTGCCTGGCATATTTAAATCTAAAAAAATAATATTTGGTACGGGTGGAGGATTTTTTAATGAATAGAGTAATTCATCCCCGCTGCACTGCGTTGTAACCTGGATAGATTGTTCAAAATCTTTTATAGCATCTACAAAAAATTCCCGGTCATCCTCATCGTCGTCGGTGTAAAATATGGTTGGTTCATTTTTCATAATATTGGTAGTTTAAGTGCTCTTATTATAAGAAGTGCGACAAACTACAAATAATATATGTAGCTAAAAAGAATATTCTTAAATAAATTATGGAACATTAAAATGCAGAAAAAGCTGAATGCAGTTATGGAGTATAAGTGAGTGAACCACCAAAGGGTCGGTCAGGAAACAACAAAAGCCCGAAAGTGTTATAAGGTTAAGTACAAAAAAATCATTCTTTCTTTAAATCCTCAGCTTCAGTTATAACAACCTCCTTCTCAACATTTTTATTTAATATGGGTTTTAGTTCCTCATCATCTTCTTCGCCTAGTAAATAACCCCAGGGTTTGCAGCCTTCAGTATGATCGAAAATTATTTTTACCACGGCAATAATGGGTATTGAGAGAAACATGCCCGGAATACCCCAAAACATTTCGCCTACAATTACACCCAGCAAAGTGATGAGTGCATTAATTTTTACTTTGGAACCAACAATTATGGGGAGTAAAAAATTGCTATCAATTAAATGCACTATTATAATAATTACCGCTACTAAAATAATATGGGTAGTGGTTGCGGCAGTTCCTATGGTAATGGCTACACTTAAAAGTAGTGCGGTAAAAATGCCGATGTATGGTATTACATTAAATAAACCTGTGATGATGCCTAACAGGATGGCGTATTTTATACCGATTATGGCAAAGGCAATACAACACAACGATGCTACAATTACCATTTGTAAAAACAAGCCAGTTATGTATTTACGAACGATGTATTGAATTTTTTCTAAAACTTCGTAAACCGTGGCACTGTGTTCTTCGGTAAATACAGCTATTATAAACTTAATGATGTGGCGGCGGTACAATAAAAGAAAAAATGTATCGATGAGTACAAAAACAATAAAAAGTAAAAATGAGGATAAGGATAAAACAGTAGTGCCAATAATAGCGGTGCTTGCAGATATTAATTTATCGGTAGCGGTATGTAAGTAATCCAATTGTTCACTCATGTTAATATGGAAAGTGCTACCTACCCAGCGTTGAAAATTTTTACTCGACACAAGGAATGATTCCTTAAAAAGTGGCCAGTCTTGTGCAAGGTTGGTCATTTGCGTGCCTACAAAAAATAATATTCCCACAATAAACAACACCATTACTATTACAGAAAGGCCGGAAGAAGCACTGCGGGGTAATCTTAAACGTTTTTCAAAAAAATTTGCAACAGGAATTAAAACAACTGAAAAGAGAAATGAAAAAAGTAACGGAGATAAAATAAGCTTACCATGAATGAAAATATAACCAAGCGCAATAGCACTAACCAACGTCATGGCCAGTTTGGTATAAAATGGTGCAGTGTATTTTGAAGCGATCATATATTAGGTTGGCATGTTTTGGCTACACAAGTTTAACCATAATAACTGTATATATGCGGTGTGTAAAAGTTATTAAATGCTGGAAACTATTATAATGTACTATTAGTTAACCACATTAAACAGCTTTGTTTCCACCAATTAGCTTTAACAAAAAAATGATTACAGCTATTACCAGTAAAATGTGGATTAACCCACTGCTTACGTGAAATGCAAAATAGCCTAATAGCCAGGCAATAACTAAAATAACAGCTATGATGTACAATAGATTTCCCTTGATAATAAGTTTTATTGTTTAGAATAATTACGGGCATAAAATAACCCTGCCATCATTTAATAGTTTAGAAAAAGTAATCAACCATGCTAATGTGCATACCTCTATAAGTATCCAACCCTGATTATGTTCGTCAATCGATAACCTTAATTTTCAACTTGCTCTCAAAGTTTTCCAGCACTTTTCAAAGTTAAAAACAAGCGTGAATAAATATGAAAAGATGGAGTACCCGGGCCGGTATTGAAAAGCAGTTAAGGCAAATGCAGCCACGCAATTAAATATTTTACCGATAGAATGTATCTGGTCATCTCTGCTACATCCGTATGCGCAAAATCTGAATGTGGAGGCATTTCATTCGTTCCATAAACCCCCTTACTTCCTTTAATAACGGCCCCCGCAGGGTATTGAGCCAATTTTTCAACATGGTTGTAACGTTGGGCAATTTCTTTAAACGATGGTCCGACCACGCCATCGGTTTTGCTATAATCTTTACATGCCCCTAATGCAAGCAAGCCAATAAAAACAATTGTAATAATAATTTTATGCATCTATTTCGGCTTTAAAAATTTATTATGTTGATGCAAATTCCTGCAGCCATACTAATCCCAAATAAGTAAATCGTTTGTTGGTAAAGTGTTTTTTTTTGGGTTACCAGCAGTTATTAAAAATGAGGCTTTAGTTGCGTCGCACTCTTGTACACAGGTACGGTTTTCAGCCCCTTTATTAAGGCCAAAGGTTTTTAAAATACTTTATTTTAATCCTAATAACACTGGCTTTTTTAAATTAAAACTTGCTTGAGTTTGAATAAATAATATTGTAATTTGTCTGGTCAACTTGTGTTTAACTAACTAAATTTTACCATTATGAAACCTCAGGTAAATGAGAGATCCCGCCGTAGTTTTTTAAATAAAATTGCAGCCGGGGCGGCTACTTTAGGGCTCCTCTCTCTCCCAAAATCAATTAAAGCTTCGCAGGGTATTTTAGATCCGTTTGATGATAATCCTGAAGATTGGACACAGAAAATAAACGGTAAACATCGCGTGGTTTTTGATGCAACCCGTCCACATGAACTTTATCCCTTTGTCTGGCCCCGTGTTTTTTTATTGACAAACCAGGCAACCGGCACTCCCGAAAAAGAAAATAGCGTAGTTGTAGTTTTACGGCATAATGCAATACCCTATGCTTTTGAAGACAGGTTATGGTCAAAATATAAATTTGGAGAAGTTTTTAAAGCGGTGGATGCCAAATCAAATACACCTTATGAACGAAATCCCTTCTGGAAACCTGCAGCAGGCGAATACAAAGTGCCGGGTATTGGACCGGTTGCAATAGGTATTAATGAATTACAGGATAGCGGTGTTATGTTTTTAGTATGTGATGCTGCAATCACTGTATATAGCGCTGCCATTGCCGAAAAAATGAATATGGATGCTGCAACAATAAAAAGTGAATGGGTTGCGGGATTATTGCCCGGCATACAACCGGTACCCTCCGGTGTTTGGGCTTTAGGCAGGGCACAGGAAAAAGGTTGTGCCTATATTTTTGCCGGTTAAACTTATGTAAGCCTGGCCCTTGAGTATTTCAGCCAAATGCTGTTAAGAAGCATATCTGTTAAGTATTTGATAGAAGTAGAGCTTTTTGTATTTCCGCTTCGTTCACATAAATAACAGGTAGGCTTCTGGCATAATATTTACATCTTATTAAATATGAAATACAAACTATTGCTGCTGTTAATATTGTTTTCCCAGTGTAAAAATACAAGTGACGAAAAGAAAGATGAGTCTGATACATCCACTATAAAACAGGAAACTGAAATTGTTAATACCCAGCTTAAACTTGATGGATGTTATAGAAAAATTACCGGGAGAGATACCATGCTGGTAAGTTTTAAAGAAACGAATGGTGAGGTTAGCGGTAAAATCAGGTTTGATAATTATGAGAAAGATTCCAGCCATGGTACAGTAAATGGAACCATTAAAAACGGTGTAGCAGTTTTATGGTACGATTTCTTTTCTGAAGGAATGAAATCTCATGTACAGTATGTTTTTAAACCGGTAGAAAACGGGTTGTTATGGGGCATAAGTGAATTAGATTATCGAAACGATAGTGCCCATTTAAAAGATATAGAAAGCATTGAATATCCCACGGAAAATTTTTTAGAAAAACTTGATTGCGATTTAATTCAGAAGCAATTGTCTGATAATTAAATTACCTAATCCAAAAGTACAAGTAAGATAAAAGTTGGAAGCACTAAGGGGAGCAAGTTAAATTGTCGCTTTGCTAAAACGATTGATGAATGAAAAGTGCATAAGAAAAGCCGCTATGAAAAGATGCGGTACAAGTGAGTGACACAACCGGAGTTCAATAAGGCTCCAACGATTGTACCCCAAAAAAATTTTTAAGTTGACGCCTATACGATGAATTGGGAGCGTGACTCAACAGAAGCATCATAAAAGGACTTTTGCCCGTCTACCAAAAAAGTGACTAATTGAAATGCTCTGATTATGCATTCCAGCTTATGTTTTTAGTAATTTTTATTTAACACTAACTCGCGGCTGGCAATACTTCTCCTTCGGATTTTGCAATAAGTACGGTGCCGCAAGTATCACTCCAAACGTTTATTGAAGTTCTGAACATATCAAGCACCCGATCAACCGCTATAATTAATCCCACACCTTCTAATGGCAAGCCGACTGCGGTTAACACCACACTTATCATAACTAAACCGGCCATAGGTATTCCGGCTGCCCCAATGGAAGCCAGGAGCGCTGTAAAAACGATCAAAATTTGTTGAGCAATGGATAAATCAACGCCGTAAGCCTGGGCAATAAATATTGCCGCTACACATTCGTAAAGCGCTGTACCATCCATATTCATAGTAGCACCCAGGGGTAAAACAAAGCTGCTGATTTTATTGCTGACGCCACCTTTTTCCTGCAGGTTACGTAATGTTAATGGCAGGGTTGCTGAAGATGATGAAGTTGAAAATGCAGTTATCAGGGGAGTACTTACTGTTTTAAAATGCTTGAGGGGATTAATATTGCCAAGTAGTTTTAATGCTAAGGGCAAAGTAAAAAATGCATGTATGGATAATGCTATTATTACGGTAAGCATATACATTCCCAATCGTTGAAAAACGGTTGTGAGTTCACCACCTTCTGCCAGGTTTTTAGCTACCACATCAGCTATTAATGCCAATACACCCAGTGGCGTAAACCGGATTATAAATTGGGTAATTTTCATCATCAGTTCAAACCCGGCATTCACTATCGAACTGATTACTTTACTATCGTCTTTATTTAACTGGGTTGTAAAAATACCCGCGATAATTGCAAAAAATATTACTGACAGCATTTGGTTGCCAGCCATAGCCTGAATGATATTTTCGGGGATGATATTGATAAGGGTACTCCCAAAGTTGTTGCCTGCTTCCGATAAACCTTCAACAGGTTCAGTAAAACCTAAATCCGCCCCAATGCCGGGTTTTAGCCAGTTTACAATCAATAAACCTGTAATTATTGCTGCCAGGCTGGTACATAAATAATAAGCCATCGTTTTAAAACCCAGCTTGCCCAAACCCTTAGGATCGCCAATGTTTATAATACCCGACATGATAGAAGTAAGCAGGATGGGTATGATGACCATTTTTAAAGCCCGTAGAAATATTACTCCCATCCACGATATATAGGAAACTTTATCTTTTAATAAATAGCCTAATACTACCCCTAAAATTAAACCGATTAATATTTGCCAATGAAATGCTATTCGTATTTTCATTTTTGCAAAATAATCAATTTATAAAAAAGCAACTAAATCAATAACTACTTGTAAAAAGGTTAAAGAGCTGCTTGATTAAAGTTTATTTTATTACCTGCATTTAATAATAATGAATTATTGTTATTCCGATAGCTATCGGAACTCACTTGTACAATGTTCACTTTAATTCCGCAGAACAAAATTTACT
>JBBSJX010000166.1:0-8298 GCA_038256825.1 Chitinophagales bacterium | reverse complement strand
GGTAGCATTCAGGCTCCGTACGGTTAAATAACCATCAGCACCGGCAGCGGCGGTAAACGATCCGTTTATAAAGTTATTGCCCGGTGTAAAAGTTAAGGCTGTTGGTGCAGTGCCAGGTACTACACATGCAGCAGGTACCATAGTGGTTGCATTGCCAATTAGCGGCGATGTAACATTATATAAGGGGCCACCATTGCAGGCACTGTTAATGGAAAAAATATAAAAATAATAGGTTGCGCCGGGGGTTAGGTTATCCGCTACAAACGATACTGTTGAACCACGACTGATTACTGTTCCGTTACCAATAACATCGTCGGCAGTATAAATGGTGCCGTTTACAGGGCTGGCCGATAAATTATTATTGGTGCTGCTTATAACCAGGTATTCGTTTGCCGCCGGGCTTGCCGCAGTAAAACCTGCCTGTAGGCTGGTATTATTTATAGTTGTAAAATTTAAATTAGTGGGCTGGGCCGCAGGGGTGGTACAGGCCGCTCCTGAAAAAGCGGTCCATACCAGGTCGTCAATTGCTTTACGTGCATTGGGGTTAAAGGTTCCTTCGTTGGGCACCACCGGCGATGTTTCAACAACCTCCAGACTAAAGGTGCCGGGGATATTTATATTATCAAAAGTGGCCGTTTGTACAGTGGTAGCGGTGTTGGGTATTTCTAATGTACCTACTACGTTACCATTTACTTTAACGGATAAGGTTCCGGTGTTGCCGCTAAAAATATACTTATACTTAAAGCTGAGGCTTCCAATACCATTGGGTATGGTGGGGGTGCTAACCGATCCGTTTCTGAATGCGATTGCTTTGCCGGTAATGGTTTGGTCGGTACGGGCTTCGGTTGCTGTCCAGGCTAAACCATTGTCGCCCGTCCAGGTGCGGGTGGCGTACCCTGAGTTAGAGGCCGGAATGTTGGAAAAAGTTTCATTGCCCTGTGCAATACATAGGGTACCAACAAACAGGGTAAGCCAAAGGAGTAAAGATTTCTTCATTTAAATTTTTTAGGAGCCTAAATGTAAGCGATCTGTAAATCCTACACTCCATCTAAAAATTTTATAATTTTTTTATAATATGCTTTTAACCTTCAAAGTAATTTCCACCGGTTTACTATCCCGCACTATAATAATTTTAAGTTTGCTGCCAGGGCTTTGCAGCATATTTTTATAAGCCTGTATGTTGTTGCTAAAGTTATTGGCTATGGCCATTATAATATCGCCGGGTATCAGCCCAGCCTCTGCAGCCGGGGAGCCGTCCATAATATCTTCAATTACAATATCACCATTAACATAGTAAATGCTCATACCGGTATACGAGTAATCAAACGGATCGTTGTAATGGCTGTTGGGCATCATATGTATTTCCCGGCTGCCATAATTTATAATAAGGTTAAACCGCCTGAACAAATCGTTACCTATTAATCCACCTAAAACGGGGTAAGCCGTTACATTAAACTCATCATCAAAAATATGCGTGGGTACTTTTTTAAACCGGTATTTGCCAAAGCGTACCTGCTTAACCGTAGTTAAATACATCGATTTTTTTCCACCAATTCCTTCGGCCTGGGTTAAGGTTAACTTTTTACCCTTTTTAATAATGTTACTGTCGTTGGCAAACCGTTCGCTCATCAGCAGGCTAAGGCCGGCGCCGGTATCAAAGTAAAAATTGGCATTAACCCGTGTACCATCAATAATAGTGGCCGCAAAAATGGGTATGCTGCTGGGCGGAGGTGTAAACATAAAACCTTGCTTAGGATATTTGGTTACCCCCGGCTGCCACACTTCAATAGTTAGGTTATCGTAATTAATTTTTACAATATACCGGCTTAAAAAGCTGTACCCTATAATCCCGTCAATCCGCATACCGTAAACCGAAGTCAGTATGGAGTAATCGTTCATGTGAAAATCAAGGTTTTCTACTTTCAGGCGGGGTAAGTTCAGCACCTGGTTACGCACAAATTTTACTTTGCGTATGCCGGCAATCCCCCTTATGGTTCTGTCGCTGGCAACTGCGGGCAGGTTTAAATAGGTTACCGTGGTGGAGTCGAGCGAAATACCGCCGCTGCCCGTATCCAATACAAAATTGAGCGAGTCAGGTTTATCGGCAACGGTTGCTTTTATAATAACCACCCCGCCGGTAAGCATGGTAAATTTAAAGCGGGTAATCAGCTCCGTTTGCGGAAAAATTTCGGGCGGTTTGGTAAAATTTAAAATACCGCAGCCCGATAACAAGACACATGCAACGATGAATGCAAAAATTTTTTGGTAACCAGCCCCACCAATGCTATTTGTCTTTTGTTGTGTCACTCACTTCAGGGTTTAGTTCGCTGCGCAGCTTTTTTTGAAAATTACTTCTTTCCATTTAAACAATGATGGATTGTATTAACGCCGCAGCATTATTTTAACGCCATAACAATAATCACTTATGGTTGTTGATAGTATGTTCACGTACTTTTGCACAACTTAATTTACATAAATGGAATTAGCGGATTTATACCAGAAAGCACTTGCTTTTAAATTTTTAACAGTGGAAGAAGGGGTGTTTCTTTTTGAAAATGCCCCACTTGCCGAGCTTACTTTTATAGCAAACGATCTGCGTAAAAAACAGGTGCCTCATGGTAAGGTAACCTGGATTATCGATCGCAATATGAATACCACCAATGTGTGTATTGCCAATTGCAAGTTTTGTAATTTTTACCGCATACCCGGCCACCAGGAAGCCTACATTACCGACCTGGATACCTATAAAAGAAAAATAGAAGAAACCTTTCGTTATGGTGGCGAGCAGTTATTGCTGCAGGGTGGTCACCATCCCGGTCTTGGTTTATCCTATTACACCGATCTTTTTAGAAAGTTGAAGCAAATGTTTCCAACCTTAAAGCTGCATGCTTTAGGCCCCCCCGAAGTGGCACACATAACCAAACTGGAAAAAAGCACCCATACCCAGGTTTTAAAAGCATTAAAAGATGCGGGCATGGACAGCTTGCCCGGCCCCGGCGCCGAAATACTGGTTGACAGGGTGCGTCGCCTCATCAGCAAAGGAAAGTGCGGCTCGCAGGAATGGCTGGATATAATGGTAGAGGCACACAAGCTAAATATTACCACCAGCGCCACTATGATGTTTGGGCATGTTGAAACCGTAACCGAACGCATGGAGCACCTGGTAAAAATAAGAGCGGTGCAGGCTGTAAAACCTGCAGAGAGCAAAGGCTTTGTTGCCTTTATTCCATGGACCTTTCAGGATGTGGATACTTTGCTAACCCGCATTCGCGGGGTGCAAAACCTTACCACCGGCGAAGAGTATGTACGTATGATTGCCATGAGCCGCATTATGCTACCCAACGTAAAAAATATACAGGCCAGTTGGCTAACGGTTGGTAAGCAGGTAGCGCAATTGTGCTTAAACGCCGGCGCCAACGATTTTGGAAGCATTATGATTGAAGAAAACGTAGTAAGTGCAGCAGGCGCACCGCACCGCTTTACCAGTAAAAGCATACAGCAGGCAATTGAAGAAGCGGGTTTTGAACCCCAACTGCGCAACCAGCAATACGAGTTCAGGCAATTACCCGCCATTATGGAAGAGCAGGTTATTAATTACTAAAACATACATCCACCTTACCATATAAAAAAGTTGCATGCGCAGTCGTGCAACTTTTTTTTGTTCAGGCAAATATTTTACCGGAGTTATTACGTACTTCAATCAAATAATTAATTCTTCTTTGGATAGCAATCAAATACCTGTTTTTGCGTTTAACAAACAAAAAAATGGGTGAAACTGTTTCTTAGAATGCCGGATTTTTGAGCACCTGATCGTAGAAAGTAACGGAACTATGGCTGCCGAAATATTGTGAATTTTTGTGCAACGGAAATTCAACTTTGGTGGTCTTTCTTTTATTGGGTTACCGGTTCCTTTTTTTGATCAGATTTTATACGCAAACAACCTATTATGGATACAACATTACTTGACAATCTGGTTCATTTAACCACCAGCGACCTCTCCAACGATTGGTATTCCGAAGCTTTTATATGTGAAAGCCTGGTAAATTATCTTAAAGAGAACGGTTATAAAATTCATAAAGACGTTTATACCAAAATGCCGGATAAGGTGGATAGCATTATTATTGCATCCAGGTTTTTTACCAGGGAAATTATAGAGGTAAAAGGATTCCCCTCCGATTTTTCAAAACATCCTGCTAATAAGGAAGTACCCAAAAATACCAGCCACCTGCAGCATGCAAAAAACTGGTTTTCGGAGGCCCTGCTAAATTCGTTTATAAACTTTGGTAAATATTATTCAAACGACACGGCCGACGTGGCTATGGCACTGCCCAATGTAGAAAAATATAAAGCCATTATTGGCAAGGTGCAGGACTACTTCACGCTCAATAATCTTTATTTTAAAATTTACCTGGTAAACCAGGATGGTTCCGTTGAGGTATCAAACCTGAACATAAAAATGCTTAAAGAAAGTACGAAAGAATAATCTCATCAATAAAGGCACATCCCAAAATTGTCGCACTTCAATGGGAACCCGTTGGCGGTCAGGCGACCGCCAACGGCCTGCTCCGCCGCTGTTGGTCGCCTGACAAACAGCGACAATTATATACACCATTTTCAAAAAAATCATTTTCAACTACTTGTATATTTTGCTTTTGTTGCGCTCAGAGCAGGAGGAATTTGGGATGCACCCATCAATAATTGAATATTCCTATTTAGCAGATAATATTTATTTTTATTTTGTGGCAAGCCGGGTAGCTCTGTAGCACCCGGTTTTTGATTACTATTCATTACCAAAAAAATTACATGAAGGCATTGTTCTCAACCATCGTGGTGGCTTGTATAATGGTTATTGTTTTTAGCTGTAGCCGGCCTCCTTATTATGCAACCAACAAGGTGTATAAAAAGCAGGCGGAGGCTTACGGTAAAATAATAAGTGCGCAACCTGGTGCATTTATAACGGAGCAGGGCGCTCCCAACAATTGGGTGGGTACCACCAATTTTAATATGCGCAAACCCAATTTTGTTATTATACATCATACCGCGCAAAACAGTTGCGATCAAACATTAAAAACGTTTACACTCAGCCGCACACAGGTAAGCGCACATTATGTTATTTGTAAAGATGGCACCGTACACCACATGCTGAACGACTACCTGCGGGCATGGCATGGCGGCATTGCAAAATGGGGCAGCCTTACCGATGTTAATTCGGCATCCATTGGTATTGAGCTGGATAATAATGGATTTGAAAGTTTTAGTGAAACCCAGCTTAGTAGCCTGGTACACCTTTTAGACACTTTAAAAAAGCGCTATGCTATTCCACCGGCAAATTTTGTAGGCCATGCGGATATTGCGCCTACCCGTAAAAATGATCCCAATAAAACTTTTCCCTGGAAATTACTGGCCGATAAGGGTTATGGATTGTGGTATAGTGATACAACTAACATGAACATTCCGGAAAATTTTAATACTGTTCAGGCCTTACGCATTATTGGGTACGACGTTCAGGATAGTATTGCAGCCATGGCAGCTTTTAAGCGACATTTTTTGGCCGATACATCCCGGCAGGTTAACGATGCGGATAAGAAAATACTATACAGTTTAATGAAAAAAAGTATGTAGCATAAAAAAGCCGGCGTATAAAACGCCGGCCAATTTTTAGGGGTTGATTATTTATTTAAACCTTTCTTTTAAAAGTAAGTACAGTTGTATTTCCCTGCATTAATTCAAGTTTATCACCTGATACATTATAACTATCCGCTTTTAATAAATTGGATATAAAAGCACTTTCATCATAATCGCTGCAAGCCATTTTAGAAGTACGGATGTTGTTATCTATTTTAAGTTTGGAGCTATTAAAGTTAAAGCTACCACTCATGCTGTTACAACCTGTGTTACCGGTAAAAACGCCCAGGTTAGCCATAATGCGCATTTCGGGTAAACGCTGCCAGTATTGAAAAGGCTTTAATTCACGCCCGGCAAGTTGTTGCCTGAAAGCTACTGTATCAAAAAAATGGGTGGAAGTGTCGGCCATTTTGTAACTGAATTTTTTACCCTTTGCAGTGCTGGTTGATTTTTTTGAAGAAGCCATTGAACTATTATCAGTTGAAGGTCCTGGTTTGTTAGCTTCCATTTGCGTTTGAATGTCCACATCGGCACTCATGCTCATCGTGTCAGCAGGAGTCCAGGTTTCGGCACTTTTCCAACCACCGTCGGCAGCAACCATACCTTCTAATTCCCAGGTACCGTTCATCGCAGTATCCCTGGATGATTTATAGCCCCAGTCTTTACTGCCGGTAGCATTTGCGCTATTATAATCGGCACCGTTTACCTGTACATTTGAAACACCCACCGGAGTAGTTGCCTGTTTTGAGCTGCTGCAATAAGTAAGCAATACACTAAGCGGCAAAACAAATAATATCCTTTTCATAGTAGTAGTAATTTATGGTTGCGTCAACCATTACCATGCCATTATAAACCTGTTAACATTTTTTTATAAAAAGCGCTTTAAACTTTCAGCTTAAATATGGGTCGTTTGCTTTTTTTAAAATGGGTTGAAAATGCTGCCATAAATTACTGAATATGAACCGAACGTTGCAAAGGAGCCTACCGTGTGGACACATCTTTTGCATGCGCATTTTAATCTAAATCAAGTAATGTAATTCTATATTGATAGTCTTAAAATAGCCCCATAGGGCTCCCTGTTTATAAAATATAAGATCAATCGGGCATGCAGGCTCCAAAGGAGCCGCCTAAATGCATCAGAACAGGAAGCACCTACGGAGCTTTAATCCGACACTATCATAAATTTTTCTATAAACAGGATGCTCCTATGGAGCAAAAAAAACTTTACGAATGTGTGCACACGATAGGCAAGAGAGTGTTGTAAAACTATGGCAACGATGAGGCCCTAAAAACAAAAATGCTGCTATAAAATTCTGAATATGAAGCGAGCCCCGACAGCTATCGCATAGGCGTCAACTTAAAAAAAGAAATGGCAGACTGAAATCCTTAACGTGTATGTATTTCAGCTAAATATTTATACGTAAATAATTAAGACAAAAAAATTAACCACAGAGGTCACGAAGAAAGACGCACAAAGAGAAGCCGGAGTTAGTCATTGTGTTCTCTGTGAAACACTCTTGTTTTGTCTGTAGTTAATTTTTTAAAGGGAATAAAAAGGCATTTATGTGGCAAAAGCTGCCATAGAATATGCGGTACAAGTGAGTGACACAACGATGTCCAATAGAATTTCTACTGTTCGTCCCCTAAAAAAACCCTTAAGTTGACGCATATGCGATTGCTATCGGTACAACGATGAAGCCATAAAAAACAAATGCCGGCAACCAAATAAATGATTGCCATTTTTAAATTCTTTTCGGGGAGCATTATGCTTAAAAAACTTTTTGCATTCCTCTTTTAGCTAAACAGGTACTTCAGGATACTTCCTCCGCCTTAAGCCCTCAGCCTTTAGCCTTTAGCTCTCAGCCTTCAGCATTTTTACATTGCTCCTTTAGCTAAACAAATACTCCAGATCTTCGCGTGTAAGGTTTTTTACAAAGCCACTGTCGTCGGTAATGAGGTCGGCGGCCAGGGCACGTTTCTTTTCCTGGAGCGTAAGAATTTTGTCTTCAACGGTGTCCTTACAAATCATACGATAAGCAAAAATGTTTTTGGTTTGGCCAATACGATGGGTACGGTCGATTGCCTGTTGTTCTACAGCAGGGTTCCACCAGGGGTCAACAATATAAACATAGTCGGCTGCGGTAAGGTTTAAACCCACACCGCCCGCTTTAAGCGAAATGAGGAACACTCTGCAGGTTTCATCGTTTTGAAAACTCTGAATAGCTTTTTCGCGATCAGGAGCTGAGGTGCTTCCATCAAAATATTCGTATTTAACGCCCATTTCTTCTAACCTTTCGCGTATAAGCCCCAGCATTCCTAAAAACTGCGAAAAAACTAGGGCCTTGTGGTTGCTAATGTTTTCGGTGATTTCGCGTAACAGTTCCTCGAGCTTGATGCTGACATTCGGAAACTTTTCCTGGTCTTTCATAATGGCCGGGCTATCGCATATCTGGCGTAGCTTCATCAACCCCTGTAAAATGGTAAGCTGCGATTTATTGATGCCCTGTGCTTCAACTACACCCAGAATTTTATCCCTGAAATCGTTACGGAAGGCATCGTAAATTTTACGCTGTTCAGTACCCATTTCACAAAACAGGATCATCTCGGTTTTTTCAGGAAGATCTTTGGCTACCTGCTCCTTGGTGCGGCGTAGTATGAAAGGAAATAATAATT
>JBBSJX010000165.1:0-8358 GCA_038256825.1 Chitinophagales bacterium | reverse complement strand
CGGATACCTTGAAGTTGCTACACAGCTATCGCGGATTAATAATCTCGGCCACCAATACTCGCTAAAGTCAGATGAAGTAAATGCGCTTACAAGGTCCATCGAAATTTCAAATGACTTATTTAAGTCTTCAAGGGCCGATTACCTTGAAGTGTTACTAACACAAAGGGATGCATTAGAATCTAAACTGGAATTGGTGGAAACTAAAAAAGACCAATTAAACGCTGTAGTGAACATCTACCGTGATCTTGGTGGTGGATGGAAATAAAAAATAAAATTGATTAAAAAGAGCAGGCTTATCACCTGCTCTTTTATTTTGAAGTTTTTAGGTCATTATTATGCAACTTAATTAACTCAACTAAATTGGCGCATTTATTTTAAGATCATGGAGAAAAAAGCAATCTTCGTAAAGCGCAAACTTTCATACGTAACTAAATCATCATTATGTTTTATTGCACCGTTATTGAAAAAATGACCGGGGAGAAAAAAGCTTTACATAAGCGCTATCACGATAACCAATATGGCTTTCCTATTAATGATGACAACGAATTATTTTGCCGCCTGATTTTAGAAATTAACCAGGCAGGTTTAAGCTGGGAAACCATATTAAAAAAGGAAGCAAATTTTAGAAAAGCATATGATCAATTTGAGGTTGCAAAAGTGGCAGCTTATAGCGAAGCAGACAAGGCTATATTATTAGCAGACAGTGACATTATACGCAACCGGCTAAAAATAAATGCTGCAATTGAAAATGCTAAAACAATTGTTTTGTTGCAGCAAGAACATGGCTCCTTTTTAAAATGGTTACAACATCATCACCCCAAAAAAATTGAGGAATGGGTTAAACTATTTAAAAAAACTTTTAAGTTTACAGGAGGCGAAATTGTAAATGAATTTTTAGTGAGTACTGGTTATTTACCCGGTGCCCATTCGCCGCAATGCGAAATTCATAAAAAGGCAATAAGTTTGAAACCCATGTGGAGCCTTTAAAAATATTTACCGCTGCAAAAGTTTTTAAATCCTGGTTGCCGAAATAATAATTTTAAGTAAGTAAGTTTTGGGTACAGGCAATAAATCTTTACCCGGCTTTTGTTGTGTCACTCACTTGTACGGCAGTAAGTTTAAGCAGCTAAACTATTTTGGTTTACCTTCTTTTAAAATTGACTTTTATTATGATTAAGCAAATACCCTGGTTTGAACGACAATTTAATTTAAACCTACCTGTTGGCATGTTTCCTATTGTATTCAGCAGGCTGGAAGGTTCCATATTTCGCTTACAAAAAATACTGAGCGAAAAAGATGAAATAACTACCAGCCAATCAACCGGTAGCTGGACGGTTAAGGAACACTTAGGCCATTTATACGACCTGGAAGATTTGTGGTGGAACCGGCTTACAAATTTTCAAAATGGTGATGCAATGCTTACGGTAGCTGATTTAAACAATACTAAAACCATTACTGCCAATCATAACAATAAATCCCTGCACGATCTGCTTTTAATTTTTATTGCCGAACGCCAGAAAATGCTGGAACGCATTTTTGATTTTGATGAAACGTTTTTAATTAAAACATCGTTACATCCCCGGTTAAACCAACCCATGAATGTACTGGACAGTTTATACTTTATAGCCGAGCACGACGATCATCATATAGCACATATATCAACCTTGCTGAGGTATTCGTAATTTGTATAGTGTTTTTTATTATGGTTTGCTGCGTACACATTTGCCGTACAAGTGTGCGACGCAACAATGCTGAACAAACCTATAATGTTCGGCTCCAAAAAATTAATAAAAAAATTTACAGCCATTGATAATGGCTAATCAACCTGGCTTTTGCGCACTTTTACAATTACTGATTTAGAAGCAGGCTGGTTGCTGATATCGGCAACAGCACTGATGGGTACTAAAACATTGGTTTCGGGATAATAGGTGGCTACGCATTGCTCCGGTATATCGTAAGCAACCAATATAAATTTATGAGCTATCCTTTGTATTTGGTCGTAATTACTAATAATGTCAACTACATCGCCGGCGCTGCAATTGTTTTTACGGATATCGTTGGGGTTCATAAAAATTACTCTCCGCTCATTAAATACACCGCGGTAGCGATCGTCCAGCCCGTAAATTGTTGTATTAAACTGGTCGTGGCTACGAATGGTCATCATCAATAATTCATCATCCTGCAATGTGGTTTGCTGCAATGGAGTTACCGTAAAATTTGCTTTTTGATTTTCTGTATTAAACTCCCGGTCTCTACATCCGTTAGGCAAATAAAACCCTCCCTTATGGCGTACCCTTTCGTTGTATTGATCAAAACCATTAATCACTTTCTCAATATCGTCGCGAATAAAATCATAGTTTTTTTCAAACTGATCCCAATTAATAACCGACCGGTTGGCTAAAGTAGCTTTTGCAAGCCTGCAAACAATAACGGGCTCACTTAATAAATCATCGGAAACCGGTTTTAAAATCCCTTTAGACATTTGAATAATACCCATTGAATTTTCGGTGGAAACAAACTGGGTAATACCATCATGTTCATCCTTATCGGAACGGCCAAGGCAAGGCAAAATGAGCGCCTCCTTACCATGTACAAAATGGCTGCGGTTGAGTTTGGTTGACACATGAACCGTAAGATCACATTTACGCAACGCTTCGGCAGTGTATTTGGTATCGGGGGTGGCCGACAAAAAATTACCCCCCATAGCAAAAAACACTTTTGCTTTTTGCTGGTGCATGGCCTTTATGGATTTTACTACATCGTAACCATGCTCCGCCGGAGGTTTAAAGCCATAAACTTTCTCAACATTGGCCAGTAGTTCAGCAGATGGTTTATCAAAAATGCCAACAGTGCGGTCGCCCTGCACATTACTATGGCCCCGCACCGGGCAAGTACCGGCTCCTGGTTTACCAATGCTACCTTTTAATAACAAGAGGTTTACCATTTCGCGGATGGTATCAACTGCATTTTTATGTTGGGTGATACCCATTGCCCAGCAGACAATAATTTTGCTTTTGTGCTTAATAACCTCAACCATCGCTTTCATTTGTTCGAGCGATATTCCTGAAATCTTTACCAGGTCAACCAGGTTATATTGTTGGGCCGATGCAATTAAATCGTTGTATCCTGCTGTGTGCTTTTGTATAAAATCATGATCGAAAACGGTACCGGGGTTTTGCAATTCTTCCTGTAACAATAATTGAATAATGGCTTTTAAAAGAGCGTGGTCGCCATTCAATTTTACCTGCAAAAACAAATCGGTCAGTTTAGAATCAATACCCATTATACCCTTAACTTCCTGCGGGTTATCAAAACCCAGCAAACCGGTTTCCTTCAACGGATTTATAGAGATAATGATTGCCCCATTTCTGCGGCCTTTTTGCAATGCGGTTAGCATGCGTGGGTGATTGGTTCCGGGGTTTTGGCCAATGATGATGATGACTTCAGCTTCATAAAAATCTTCCAGCTTTACCGATCCTTTTCCCAAACCCAACGATTGAGCCAGGGCAAAACTGGTTGACTCATGGCACATATTTGAACAGTCGGGTAAATTGTTAGTACCATACTCTTTTGTAAAAAGCTGGTATAAAAAAGCGGCCTCGTTACTGGTACGGCCACTGGTATAAAAAATAGCCTCGTTCGGATTGCTTAATCGGTTTAAATGCCAGGCCACCAGTTTAAAAGCATCGTCCCACAAAATGGGTTGGTAATGGGTGCCTCCCTGCGGCAGGTACATGGGTTGGGCTACACGGCCATGCTTTCCTATATGATAATCGTCTTCTTCAGAAAGCTCCAGTACCGAATGCTTAGCAAAAAACCCGGGAAGTAAACTTTTAGTTGTAGCCTCCTCTGCTACGGCCTTTGCACCATTTTCGCAGTATTCACCTATACCCGAACGTTCGTCATCCGGATCGGGCCAGGCACATGATGGACAGTCGAAACCTAATTTTTGATTGAGGGCAAAAAGCGCTTTCACGCCTCTAACAATATTCATTTCACCAAATACATCCTGGGCGCCATGATAAACGGCCGACATACCTGCCGCCACTTTTTGAGGTTCTTTAAGTTCAATACCGGTAAAGGTTTCCGGGTTTTCAGCATTCGGTTTATTTAATTCCTCCTTATCCATAATCAGCAAGCTTTAGCTGGGTTCAAAATAATCAGATTGATCAGATCTCATTTTTTTAGTACGAACTTTCATAAGTTGAATGTACAATTCTATGAGCGCCTGAATAAATATTAAAAGTTTCATTTCTTAAAAACCCAACCAGGGTCATTCCACATTCAATAGCCATAGAAACCGCAAGGCTTGATGGGGCACCTACGGCGGCTACCATTGTAATGCCAGCCATCCAGGCTTTCTGAATTAATTCAAAGCTGGCACGGCCACTTAACAGCAACAAGGTATTATGTAAAGGAAGTAATGACTTATTAAGCGCTGCACCCACCAGTTTATCAACGGCGTTGTGCCTGCCCACATCTTCCATTAAAAGCAACAATTCGCCGATGGAATTAAATAATCCACACGCATGTAAACCGCCTGTGTTTTCAAATACTTTTTGGTTACTGCGCAGCATTCCGGGTAATGAATGCAGCAGGTTTTCATCAATAAAAAATGCATCATCCTTTGCTGTGGTAAAACTGCAAACCGATCTCACTGCATCAATTGAGGATTTTCCGCAAACCCCGCAACTTGAAGTCGTATAAAAGTTTCTTTCCAGTTTCTTCAATGCTATCAATACATCCTCTCTTAAACTTACTTCCACTTTATTTTCATCAAATTTATTGGGATGGTTCACCCCCAATATATCGCCGGCATTACTTATTATTCCTTCAGTAAATAAAAAACCTGTTGCCAATTCAAAATCGTGGCCAGGGGTACGCATGGTAACCGATATACTTTTTTTGGTTTGGGGAACTGGCCCATATGCAATGCTGATTTCCAATGGTTCTTCTACTGCAAGCATATCCTTTACCTGTAATAATTTTCCACCTTTCACTTTAATTATTTCACTTATAATAGCATCCTTTCTGGCCATAAAAAAAAATTAACGTGGTGGTTTAAAAAAAGCTTTCTATCGCTTGCCTAATGTAGTGCAATAAATAAATTATTTTTTTTTTGAACCGGGCAATGTATCATCCGGCAACATCGTTGCGTCGCACTCTTGTACTATAAGTTCATTTTGCAACAAAATTTGTAGATTATTTAAAAATTTAATTAAACAACAGCTCAAAAACAAAAAGGCCGTCTCAATGCTAATAATTGATCACGGCCTCTTTCCAAAAAGATACTTATTTAATAGCGGCAACATTAAAGTGCTACAAGTAAGATTGTTTTATTTTAGTGAAGGCATTTCATCAAGTGTGATCACATAATCGCTGGCAAATAATTTTTTCCATAGCTCAAGTGAATTGTGTGTACTATTGCGGGTATAGTCGCCATACCAGGGCATAAACCACGACCACGCAGCCTTATCCTTCACCAGGTTATCTACGTCAGGAATAGAACCTACTTCCGAAAGCGTAACCATTTTTTTTCCATCATAAAGTGTATTCATTGTATTCCATTCGGCAAGCTGCGATGAGTGGTCACCTTGTTTGTACATATCCCGCCCAACAATATCAACGTAGGTATCGCCGGGATACCATAGATTGTCATTTGGCTCTCTGGTCCATACCCAAATCAGGTTTTTCAGCCCGTGAAAATTTACCATCCGGTCGTACATAACCTGGTACAACTTTTTGCAGGGTTCTGCGCCTTTGGCACCCCACCAAAACCAGCCACCCGCCGCCTCGTGAAGGGGGCGCCAGATAACCGGCACTCCTTGCTGCTGAAGCTTCTTAAGCTGTTCCGCCACAAAATCAATATCACTTAACATAGCTGCATATTCGGCCGAAGCAGGGTTATTTATCTGGGAAACATCAAAGGTGGTTCCGTTTGGTTTGTTTTGGGTTCGGGTATAAAATTCTTCGGTGGCTCGTGATGGATCACGCCAATGCCAGCAAAACACCGGGATACCGTTGCGGTCCCACCAGGTTTTGGCGTCTTTAATAGGCTGCTCATTATCGTACCAGTTATAATTGCGATTGCAGTGCATAAAGTCCAATCCAACAATCGCAGGTTCTTTTCCGGTATTGGTTTTTAACCAGGCTGTCTCGTCAAAGCTATTGAGCGTCATAACGCCAGACAGGATTTTGCTGCCATAATTTTGCCGGAGAAAGTTGTACAAAGCCACCGCTTCCTTTGTGGGGGTTGCGTTCACCAGCGTAGCATTAATACTAAAACGTGGCGGCACGGGCGGCACTACCGGTGGTGGGGTTGATGGCGGCGTAGTTTGACTACCACTTTTTGAGCAAGCAAACAACAAAAGCATAAATACTACAGATAAAAGGTAGCGGGCAGGTAAACGTTTCATGAAAGGAGCATTTTTATCCGCTTAAATATTAGCGGAAATCGTTAATTATTAAATAGCGGAGGTTTTTAAATTTTCAGGCGCTAGGTGCAGAATTAAAAAATATACGATTGTATGGGTGACAGATTGATTAAATATAATTGATTGTTCACCCTAACAAAACAGCCACTATTTTGAGAGCGGCTGTTTTGTTATTTAATTTGGATATTATAAGCTGTACATGTCTTCGCGCATTGCCTTAACACGATCATCCTCCAGGTATTCATCAAAGGTCATTAAACGATCAATGATACCTTTTGGTGTTAATTCAATAATACGATTGGCAACCGTTTGCATAAAAGTATGATCGTGACTGGTCAATAGCACAATGCCTTTAAAGTTGGTACAACTTTCGTTAAACGATTGAATACTTTCAAGATCCAGGTGGTTGGTAGGTTGATCCAGTACAATTACATTTGGATTTTGTAACATCATCCGGCTGATCATACAACGTACTTTTTCTCCACCACTAAGTACCTTGGTTTTTTTCATGATCTCATCACCCGTAAATAACATTTTACCAAGGAAACCTCTTAAAAACGGTTCATCTACATCGGTAACATAATCCGGTACATATTGTCGAAGCCAATCCATTAAGTTCAGATCATTTTGAAAAAAGTCATTATTCTCTAATGGAAGGTAGGCAGTAGTTACGGTTGTACCCCATTCAAAAATTCCGCTATCTGCATCCTTCTCGCTATTAATAACCTCGAAAAAACTGGTAACCGCTAATGGATCTTTACTGTAAATGGCAATTTTATCGTTCTTGTTAATGCTAAAAGTTACTTTATCAAAAAGTTTACGTCCGTCAGCAGATTTGCTCAGGTTCTCAACATTTAAAATCTGGTTACCCACTTCCCGCTGCTGCTGAAAAATAATTCCGGGGTATTTACGGTTACTGGCCTCTATTTCTTCAATCGTTAATTTTTCCAAAGCCTTTTTACGGCTGGTTGCCTGTTTACTTTTAGAGGCGTTTGCACTAAACCGCGCAATAAAGTCCAGGAGATCTTTTCGTTTGTCTTCGTTCTTTTTGTTTTTATCGTTTAACTGGCGGGCCATTAACTGGCTGCTTTCGTACCAGAAAGTGTAGTTACCAGTAAAAATTTTAATCTTAGCCCTATCCACATCGGCTACGTGCGTACAAACCGTATCCAAAAAGTGACGGTCGTGGCTCACTACCAAAACAATATTTTGATAATCTGCTAAAAAGTTTTCTAACCAGCCAATGGTTTCAATATCCAAACCGTTGGTAGGTTCATCCAGTAAAAGAATATCAGGATCTCCAAACAAAGCCTGGGCTAATAAAACCCGCACCTTATAGTTACCGGGTATATCCTGCATTTTACTATTGTGGTATTCCTCCTTTACTCCCAGGCTACTTAATAAAGTACCTGCGGTGCTTTCCGCTTCATATCCACCCATTTCACCAAAATCGCCTTCTAATTCACCGGCACGCATTCCATCTTCTTCAGTAAAATCTTCCTTTGCATAAATCAATTCTCTTTCATGCATTATTTTCCACATTTTACTGTGGCCCATCATTACCGTATTTAAAACGGTTTGGTCTTCAAATTCAAATTGATTTTGCTTTAAAATTGCCAAACGCTCACCGGTAGTAATTTCCACGGTGCCTTTGTTTGGTTCAATTTCGCCGCTTAATATTTTTAAAAAGGTTGACTTACCCGCACCATTCGCACCGATTACACCATAGCAGTTACCTTTTACAAAATTCAGGTTTACTTCATCAAACAAAACCCGCTTACCGTAGGCAAGCGTAACATTTTTTACACTAATCATTCCTAATAACGATTTACGAATTACAATTTTTAAATTTCGAGCCGCAAAAGTAAGAAAATGAAGCCAAAGCAGTAATAAGAGATGTTTGTACCAATGATTTTATGATATT
>JBBSJX010000164.1:0-8366 GCA_038256825.1 Chitinophagales bacterium | reverse complement strand
CTCTGGAGAGGCTGGTGCAACGAAAAAGGTTATTACGAATATATTCGTAGTATAACAATTGTGGTTTTTGCACAGTCTGTCGTTGCGTCGCAATCCGTTCATCTTTAATAACACTATTGGGCTTTTTTTGCATTGATTTAAGTAAGTATCCGGAAGTATTAAATTAGATGAGCAATCATTAAAAAGTACAAGAGTGCGACGCAACAAAAGCTAAATAATCTTCTTAAAGCTGGCTACCAAAAAAAAATTAATGGCCTTTCAATCCCAAATCCGCTCTTACTTTTTTGGTTAGCTTGTTTACAACTAAACTGTACGATTTTTTTAAATAATACTCCACTCCTGTTTAGAAATAGCTCCCGGATTTTCAATTGTTACCCATTTACTTTTTGCCATGTGAGGGGCCTGACCTACTCCATCCCTTTCGGTCAAAATGGCAAAATCCTCATCGGTGCATTTAAACGATACCCCAAATATTTCGGAGGTCCGCAGCAAACAAAATATTTTTTCGCCAATTAAAAAACACAGGTTATCGTCCCATTTTAAATCCTCGGTTGTAAACGGATACGAAAGGCAGGTATTTCTAATAAATTCATTATCCATCTTTACAAGTTTGTTGCGTTGAATTGTATACAAACTAAAAAAACAGCAGAGGTCGTCTGCTGTTTTAAAAAGTATCTTTATTCTACTTGTTTTTCTGTTTGCCTTTAGGCGCAAAAATTACCAGCATCCGTTTTCCTTCCATTTTAGGCATGCTTTCCAAAACACCCACTTCGGCTAATCTTTCGGCAAATTTTAATAATAATAACTCACCGCGGTCTTTAAACATAATGGCACGTCCTTTAAACTGAACGTAGGCCTTTACTTTATTGCCCTCTTTTAAAAACTTTTCGGCGTGTTTGCATTTAAAATCAAAGTCGTGATCGTCGGTGCCTGGCGTAAAGCGAATTTCTTTAACCTCGCTTTGCTTGGCATTTGCCTTCATCTCTTTTTCCTTACGCTTCTTCTCGTACAAAAACTTTTTATAATCTATAATTCTGCAAACGGGCGGTGCTGCATTTGGAGAAATTTCAACTAAATCCAATCCCTGTGCTTCGGCCATTGCTAAAGCTTGCTCCGTAGGATAAACGCCTGGTTCAATCCCATCTCCAACCAATCTCACTTCCGGTATCCGTATCATTCTGTTAGTACGGTGTTCCTGTTGTACTTCTCTACGAAAATTAGGGTTTCTTCCCCTATAAAAACTCGGGTTTACTGCCATTAATTGTTTTTTGGTTATTGTTTTTTTATTCTAAAATATCAATTAGTTGTCACATTACTTAAATTAATATGAAAACCTATAATTGTAAAAATAGCAAATCATTCAAATGCTCTTTTTGTATCTACTTCTTCTTTCAACATTTTAATCACCTCATCTAAAGGTTTTGCACCTAAATCTCCTTTGGATTGCCTGCGAACACCCACCATATGCTCGTTCATTTCCTTTTCACCCACTACAAACATATAGGGTATTTTGTTCATCTCGGCTTCTCTTATCTTTTTTCCAATCTTTTCGCTACGGTCATCAATATCCACTCTTAAATCTGCCGCTTTCAATTGCTTCTTTACCTCTTCAGCATAGTCCATAAACTTATCGCTTATGGGTAATATGATTGCCTGAGTGGGAGCCAACCATAACGGGAATTTTCCAGCACAATGCTCAATTAAAACCGCAATAAACCTTTCAAGCGATCCAAAGGGCGCCCTGTGTATCATTACCGGGCGATGTTTGGCATTATCTTCTCCAATGTAGGTCAAATCAAAACGCTCCGGCAGGTTATAATCAACCTGGATAGTTCCTAATTGCCACTTTCTGCCAATAGCATCTTTCACCATAAAGTCGAGTTTGGGACCATAAAAAGCCGCCTCACCATATTCAATTACAGTACTCAGTCCTTTTTCGGCGGCAGACTCAATAATTGCCTGCTCTGCTATTTCCCAGTTTTCATCCGACCCAATATATTTACTCCTGTCTTCTTTATCTCTTAACGAAATCTGGGCAGTATAATCAGTAAAGCCCAGCGAATCAAAAACATATAATACAAGGTCTATTACCTTTTTAAATTCATCTTTCACCTGGTCGGGCATGCAGAATAAATGCGCATCGTCCTGGGTAAAACCTCTTACACGGGTTAATCCATGTAACTCTCCGTGCTGCTCGTAACGGTAAACCGTTCCAAATTCAGCCAATCTTAAAGGAAGGTCTTTATAACTCCTTGGTGCAGCCTTATAAATTTCGCAATGATGCGGGCAGTTCATTGGTTTAAGAAAAAACTCCTCTCCTTCCTGCGGCGTTTTTATCGGCTGAAAGCTATCCTTACCATATTTCTCATAGTGACCACTGGTGATATATAAATTTTTGTGCCCGATATGTGGGGTTATAACAGGAAGGTAACCGGTTTCAAGCTGTGCTTTTTGCAAAAATGATTGCAAACGCTCTCTTAACATGGCACCTTTTGGTAACCATAACGGCAACCCCAATCCCACTTTTTCAGAAAAAGTAAACAACTCCAGTTCCTTTCCTAATTTTCTATGGTCTCTTTTCTTTGCTTCTTCAAGCATTACCATGTACTCCTCCAACTCCTTTTGGTTGGGAAACGATACCCCGTAAATACGGGTAAGCATTTTGCGCTTTTCATCACCACGCCAATAGGCTCCTGCAATACTGGTAAGTTTTATGGCTTTTATAAAACTGGTAGAGGGGATATGCGGTCCACGACACAGATCGGTAAAATTGCCTTGTGTGTAAAAAGTAATTTCACCATCATTTAAGCCTTCAATCAATTCTAATTTGTACTCATCATTTTTTTCGGTAAAATATTTTATCGCATCTTCTTTGCTTATTGCTTTACGATTAAAACTGCTGTTGGTTTTGGCCAGTTCAGCCATTTTAACCTCCAGTTTACGCAGGTCCTCTTCAGTTATCTGGCGGTCACCTAAATCAATATCATAATAAAACCCCTTATCAATAGCGGGTCCAATTCCTAGTTTAACACCGGGATAAACCGCTTCAAGGGCCTCAGCCATTAAGTGGGCAGATGAATGCCAGAAAGTAGCTTTTCCATTCAAATCATCCCACATTAAAAATTTTATGGAAACATCATTATTAACCGGGCGGTTCATATCCCAAACCTCGTCGTTAATTTTAGCTGCCAGCACTTTACGGGCTAAACCTTCGCTAATCGACTTTGCTATATCCATTGAAGTAACACCGGGTTCATATTGCCTTACTGCTCCATCCGGAAAAGTAACATTAATCATAATATTTATTGAATCTACGTTTATTTAAAGGTTTGCAAATGTAGCAAACTATATGCAGAGCTTAATACACCTAAACCACTAATAGTTAAGTATAATGCTAAAGTTTTTACCCTGATAAAAAAACATGCGAATTATAATCATGCATAAAATAACATCTATGAAAACACAAATCTTTACATTTGCGCTAATTAAACCCTGAAGATCATTGCAGGTATGAAGAAAATTGAACTGGAAATAGTAGCCTTATCGCATAGCATTACGCAAACGCATTCCTATGCTGTTGTTTTAGGAGAAGTTAATGGCTTACGCCGATTACCCATTGTAATTGGTGGTTTTGAAGCGCAGGCTATTGCCGTTGCGCTGGAGCGGATGCAACCCAGCAGACCTTTAACCCACGATTTACTTAAAAATTTCATGAATGCTTTTGCTGTTGATCTCCAGGAGATTATTATCAGCGATTTGCAGGAAGGCATTTTTTACAGCAAGCTGGTTTGTATAAATGAGCACGATACTGTTGAAATTGACAGTCGTACCAGTGATGCACTTGCCTTGGCTGTGCGCTTTGGATGCCCTGTTTACACCTACGATCATATTTTGGAAAGTGCCGGCATACTAATGGAAGATTCCCCTGGCTCCAAGAAAAAAGGGCCAACAACTACTACTACCGCTGAACCCGGTAGCAGGGACGACCTGAGTGGCCTGAGCCTGGAGGAATTGAATACCCTGTTGAGCGAGGTGCTTGACCAGGAAGATTACATAAGAGCTATTGCCATTCGCGACGAGATCCAAAAAAGAAAGTAATGGCCAAATAATCGTTCAATCTATTGGTTATTTTTTTTGATACCAGCCAATCTTTTCATAGCAGCATTGTTGCGTCGCAATCCTTTCAACAATTAATTATTTATTGGGCATTTTTCATGTGCCTTAAAATGTTGCTCTTAGCAAAATAGTTATAATGATCGCTTTTCCAAATTGTAAAATAAACCTTGGGTTAAACATATCAAACAAGCGCAGCGATGGATACCACAACCTGGAAACCTGTTTTTATCCCCTGCCGTTAAAAGATGCGCTGGAATTTATTCGATCTGAAGAATTACAATTCACCACTTCCGGCCTAGAAATAAAAGGCAATGCAACCGATAATATTTGTTTAAAGGCTTACCTGCTTTTAAAAAATGATTTTCCTCAATTACCAGCTCTTCATATTCACTTACATAAGGCTATACCTATGGGTGCCGGTTTAGGTGGCGGCAGCGCTGACGGCGCCTTTATGTTATTGATGTTAAACCAACATTTTAATCTTCAACTGCCCACTGAAAAATTATTGGAATATGCGTTGAAATTAGGAAGCGATTGTCCCTTTTTTATTTTAAACAAACCTTGTTTGGGAAATAGCCGCGGCGAGGTATTGCAACCTGTAGAATTAAATCTTTCCTCCTATCAATTTGTAGTGGTAAATCCTGGCATTCATGTTTCTACTGCTGAAGCATTTGGCGCACTAACTCCTGAAATACCGAAAAAAAGAGTAAACGAAATAATACAACAACCTATTGAAACCTGGAAAACTGAATTGGTAAACGATTTTGAAATACCGGTTTTCAAACAACATCCCCTATTAGCAACTATAAAACAACAGCTATATAGCAGCGGCGCCGTTTATGCATCCATGAGTGGCAGCGGGAGTACGGTATTTGGTATTTTTTTAAAGGGAGCCATTAAACTTCCTGTATTTGAAAACGTTTGCAGCGTTTTTATCATTTAACCAATTTTATTGACAAAGTAATTTTATACTCATTTCGTACATTTGATGGGTGACACAACTTGAGAACATAAAACAAATATTGAAACAGCTTAAACCTGAATTGGCTTTAAAGTACCATGTTCAAACGCTTGGTCTTTTTGGTTCTGCTGTTAGAGATGATTTCTCCGTTGCAAGTGATATTGATATTATAGTAGATTTCAATCAGCAATAGGTATAGAATTTGTTGATTTGGCAAATTATTTAGAAAAATGCTTAAAGAACAAGATCGACCTTGTTTCAAAGAATGGCATAAAGGATAATTATTTCCAGGAAATTGAAAGTGATATTGTTTATGTCTAAGCGAAATCCGTTTTTTCTTAATAAACGACATTTTAGAAAGCGCTCATAAAATACTTTATAGTATATCTGCAATTATAAAACTCTGGATACTTTAAAAATTTTCCTGTTGCCTCATGTAATACAGTACAAGAGTGCGACGCAACAAAAGCATCATTACTAGCCAAAACCCTGGCCCATAAAAAAAGCCGGCTATACTACCGGCTTAAAATAAATGCTATTATTTAAAATTACATACCTGGAAACAAAGGTCTTGCAACTTCTCTAAACGGCCAGGGTACTGAAGCCAGGATAGCTACCAGGGCTATAAAATAAAGCCAGGCCATTTTTTTATGTTTTTTCTCCGGGCTAATATTCTTTTTACCTGTTGAGTTTGCTACCGTAATTAAAATAATACCTATTAACATTCCGGTAAAATGCTCAACTGCCCAAAACCGTGCAACGGAATCTTTCATTATTACGGCCATGCCTGACTGCTGTATAGCTTTTAACCCTAAAGGGCCTACTACCCATTGATAGAGCCCGATCAATAAAGTAATGTGGGCAGCAATCATAGTAAACAAAGCAACTTTTCGGTTACCTGCGGTAAATTGACGCCTGTTTAAAATACCGGTTATTGCATTGATTAAAGCAATTATTAAAAGGATAAGGATAACCCAACGCATGAGGTTATGTAGGTGTAGTAAGCCGTTATACATGTGGTAGTTTTTTTGGCGCAAAAATAGGACTAAAATTACTTGCCGCCATAGGCTTTCAAATCGTTACGGCAATTTTGATCGAGCGGTGGAACGTTGCCGGTAATTAGAAAACCTAAAATTTCGGTAGTTTCTGCAGCATAATACATCAGGCAATTACTATTGTTGCAGTGGTCGGGATGCGCACTATCCTTATGATTGGCAACCATTGGCGTTCCAATATCCACCAACCCAAGTATATGTCCTGCTTCGTGATTTAGTACGGTTGATTCCACTTTTATCCTGGATGCCTGGCCAATTCCACCAGAATTGTTGTGAATAGTTTTGCCAAAAAGTGCCATGGAAGTGTTGCGATAAGCAACTCCTAAAACATTGGAAGTTGAATAACCGCCATTGGTAACTAAAAAGTAAACGGCTACCTGGCTATCGGTATTAAATGCTGTCCGGTTATCCTTTTCAATCTGGCCAATTTCGGTAATGGTTAAAGGGTCTTTGGTAGAAGCGGCCACCTGTTTTTCAATTACTTGCACCCCACCTGGTTTATTTAATAGTGTTTCAAAATAATTTACCAGGTTGGTAACGGAGGATGATTGAAGCTGAAAACCGGGCATGTAATTTATTTCGATTACTAGTTTGGATTTAGCAGCAGTCAATAACTCCTTAGCGGAAGCTCCAACCACTTTATTATTATCATTATTAATTGAAGGAACCCCATTAGGTCCGGAGGATGATAAAGTATCAGATTTGGAACAGGCGTTAAGTAGCCCGATTGAAATAAGTACTAATAAGAGGTATAAGCGAAACGTGTTTTTCATGGAGGTTTTTTAGGTTGTGATTGTATTGTTTATAAATACGGAAAAAAGGAACAATTAGTATTGAAGCGCTTATTTTCCTCCGTTCCTTTTTAAAATATGTTTACAGTTTGCATCAAGCGCTAAAACATTTGCTCCTTTTAAATAACCGGCTATCTCATTAGAACGGGATTTATAATACATAAGGCAGGCAGGGTTAGAACAATGACCCTTTTGAGAAAAGTTTTCGTTATCGCCTTGCCCCGGCTGCGGTAAGTTGACCAACCCAAGCAAGTGCCCGAATTCATGTTCGATAGTACTGGATTCCAATTTGCTTTTAATGGTGAGGCTGTAACCGTTGGAAAAAAGGTTTATGGTTTTTCCAAAAAGAGCAATGGAAGTATTACGATAAGAAGTTCCAAGAGCATCTACATCATTGCCGGTACCATCGGTAACTAAAATATAAACAGCTACCTGCCTGGATGTATTGTAAACCTTTCGGTTTTCATTTTCAATGCGGGCAATATCTTCTATAGTGAGGAACTTTTTAGCAACTGCCGGAACTTGTTTTTCGATGATCTGTATTCCTCCCGGTTTATTTAAATAGGTTTGAATAAATGTTACCAGGTTTTGTATAGTACTTCCCCTTAACCTGTAACCCGGCATATACTGTATTTCTAAAACAATGGAAGGCTTGTGAGCAGTCAGTAATTCGCTTGCAGAAGCACCTACTATTTTATTATTTTTTAAGGTATTATGATAAGACTTATCCCTTGGATAAAAACCGGAATGAAGTAACAAAAGACTAAAAAGTAAGGCAAGGCAACCAAATCGTTTCATTTATACAAGAGGTTAAAATATGGAAGATGTTGAGAAAAAGCATAAAACATGCCATGGGGTCGGGATAACAAAGTGGAACCTGTATAAAAATGTTAATGGTTGATTATATAGATCAGATTGATAAAGTAATTGTTTTAAGAAACACAGAAAATTAGGGTAACAAAAATCAGCCTGTTATTTTTGCACTATGAAAAAATGGAGTTTATTTATATTCATATGTTTTTTAATGGCTTATTGTACACACAGCAATAACCAAACAAACGAAGAAGATAAAGCAAAACAGGAACTGGTTAAACAATTAAAATTACGGGTGAAGGAAAATCCCGACAGTGCATCGATAAGAATGATGTTGGTAAATGCACTAGACAGCCTGAAATTATACACCGAAGCCATTGCGCAAACCGATAGCCTTATTTTACGTGACAGCCTTAACAATGGTTTATGGTTTGCCCGTGCCCAGTTATTAGAAAGTAAAAAGGATACTGCTGCCGCCATAGCCAGTTACGAAAAGGCAGTTTCCGTTTATCCTTCAATCGAGTCGCAACTAAACCTGGCTAATCTATATGCCGAAACAGGCAACAGCAGGGCACTTGCGCTTTGCCAGAATGTAACCCGCATGGGTTTAGATCGTGGAATTGAAGCGAG
>JBBSJX010000163.1:0-8425 GCA_038256825.1 Chitinophagales bacterium | reverse complement strand
CTTGATCATATTCTTCTGATTAAATTTCCCCAGTGTTAATGGGTTGTTTTAATCATCCTTAATAAAAAAAGGATGAGATAACTACTAAAGTATAAGTGTGCGAACCGCCAGTTGTCGGTCAAGCTGCAAGTAAAGCCTCATAGTAAATTGCTGTCGGCTCCATAAAAAATATTGATACTTAGGTTACTTATACAAAAAGCATTTTAATGGTGTGTGCCTGATTTTGTTGCCTTTATACCGCTTCTATTATTAACTTGCCTGTATGATTGAAATTTCGATTGTTTCCCCTGTTTATAAATCGGCTGCGCTGGTTAAGCCGTTTGTGGATAGGGTAACAAAAGCTATACATGCGTTAAATGTTAGCTACGAAATTATTCTGGTTGATGATGGCAGCCCCGATTTTTCGTGGGAGGCTATTGAACAGGTGTGCACCGAAAATACGAAGGTAAAGGGCGTTTTGTTAAGCAGGAATTTTGGACAGCATTATGCTATTACGGCCGGGTTGGATGTTTGCAAAGGCAATTGGGTGGTAGTTATGGACAGTGATTTGCAAGACCGGCCTGAAGCAATTATTCCGCTTTATAAAAAGGCGCAACAAGGCAGTGATATTGTTTTTTGCCGGCGTAAATACCGCACCGATGGTTGGTTTAAAATCGCTGCTTCTAAATGGTTTTATAAATTTTTAGGGATGGTGTCGGGTAAAAAAATAGATCCTGCCATTGCCAACTTTGGCATCTATAACCGCAAGGTGGTTGATGCCATTATTCGTATGCGTGAATCGATCCGGTACTTTCCTATGCTTGTAAGCTGGGTGGGTTTTAAAACGGATACCATTGATGTGCAGCACGGCGAACGGGAAGGTGGAAAAAGCAATTATAATTTCAGAAGGTTGGTACGCCTGGGTTTGGACATCGTACTGAGTTTTTCGGATAAGCCACTGGAGATTGTTGCCACGATAGGAGGGTTGATTTCCTTATCAACTTTAATTGCGGGGATGGTTGTTTTATTCAGGTATTTTAATCATTCGATAACTGTGGAGGGATATACCAGTTTGCTTTTATCCATTTGGTTTTTGAGTGGGCTTATAATTGCTACTCTGGGCATTGTAGGGTTGTATGTAGGAAAAACTTTCCAGGGAATTAAACAGCGGCCTTTATATATTACCAGCAAAACTTTAAATATTAAAAATGATTAAAGTTGACTGGTTGGTTTGCGGCAAAATTGCTTTTGATGTTTTGCATAATGTTGTTGAAAACGATGGCACTAAATATGTAAACCGGGTAATTGGATTACGGGATGCCGGCGTTGCCAATGATCCGTATGATGAACTGGAAACCTTTTGCCGCAAGCATGCCATACAATTGATTAGCGAGGAGGCATACAGCCTGGAAACTGATGCCTGGCGTATAGCAATAGGCTGGCCGCTACTATTACCGGCAAATAGCAAAACCATTGTATTGCATAATTCCATCCTGCCAAAATTTCGTGGGTATGCTCCGTTAATTAATAGCTTAATAAAAGGCGAACATGAAATTGGTGTAACCGCTTTTATTGCAACAGGTGGCATGGAGGATGGCCCCGTGGTTGCCCAGGAAAAAATTTTGATTGATTACCCGGTTACCATAATAGATGCAATGGCTAATGTTACACCACTCTTTATAAAAGCTGTTAAAACAATTTTAAAGCAGTTGGATCAAAAAGGTAACCTTGTTTTTACTGAGCAGGATCATTACCTGGCTTCTTATTGCCTTTGGCGTGATGAGAAAGATTACCGCGTTAAATGGCAACGGTCAGCCGATGAAATCAGGCGGTTAATAGATGCAGTTGGCTTTCCTTACCGGGGTGCTATGGCAAAATTAAATGGCCAAAGAATTAATATAAAAAGTGCCTCCGTTTTTGGTGATGTGGATATTGAAATACGTACTATTGGTAAAGTAATTTTTATAATACACGATTGCCCCGTTGTGGTTTGTGGTGAAGGTTTACTTAAGATTACAGAAGCTTACTTTATAAAAACGGGGTTGTCAATAATACCCTTTTTACAAATCAACAGCCGCTTCAATTAATATTTATTGTACAAAGTTTTTTTGAAGTGTAACAGGTTTATATGGTAACAAATCAATTATTGCAATATGTAATAGAATTTGGACTGGTCTATTGTTTCTATTGGTTGTTTGTTATAATTGGAAAGATGGTGGTGCAATTGCTATCACCAAACGGTAAAAGTAGTTCTCCTGTATACGAAAGATTATTCCTTCATTTTCTTGCAGGCTTATTGGTAGTAATCAGCATTTATTCAATAGTGGTAACAAAAGGGCGAACAGTAAATGTTTTAATGCTGCCTATTATTTATTTTTTGTTAAGAAACCCGGATGTTGATAATGCTGTTGTAAGTGAAAAGCCTCAAACTTCGAGGTGGGTAATATTTGGGGAGACGGTCTTCATTTGTTTGCTGAGTGTTTTAATTTTAAATCTTTTTCCTGAGTCAGAATACAAACAGGCCGATAGTTTTTTTTACCTTAAAATAGCAGAAAATTTAAATGAAACCGGCCAGGAAAATATAAGTCATTATTACAACCAGTATAATGTAACATTCCATGGCATGGAGCCCTATCATCATTTTGAAATCTGGATTACTGCTTTTATTACCCGGTTTACGCAATCTTATTTTCCTTCTATTTTAATTGAGCGGGTGGTAACCTATGGCATACTGCTTACTTCAATGTTAATCGGTTTATATTATTTGGTAGAAGCGATATTGAAAAAGAAAATTTCCGGCGCTCAAAAAATTTTTTGTTGGTCGCTGTTGTTTATTTTACCCAATGTGCTGGGTTATTTTCCCTGGTTGTACAATGTTTTTGTGAGCGATTTTGAAGGCAACGTTTTGGAGCGTCCCAACTTCAGGATCATTTATTTATTGTTTATTCCCTTGTTTGTTGAATTAAATTATCAAAAAAGTCTTTCCCTCAAAAGCGTTCTCATATTACTGATATTAAGCGTAGTATCGTTTAAGTTTACCGTGGTGCTGCTACCGGGCCTTTTACTTTATGGTGCTTACCTGGTTTTTATTAAAAATGGTTCGCATAAAAACATCTGGCTGTCGGTAATATTATTTTCAATTGCCTTTGGGGGCATGTATTACCTGTTCCCGGTTAGTAAAATCCCATCGTTATATGCAGCAAAAAACCTTGATTTTGTTTGGCAAACCATTCATGGATTTAAATTCATCTTTTTCTCCATTGTTACTTCTATAATTTATATACTGCTTATCGTTGTAATTTTTCTTTTTCCACTTTGGCTGATGTTCAAAAATAGTGTGTTTGTACAGCTAAGAAATTGGGTAACACAATTTAAATTCCTGTTCTTCATAGCAGTAATAAGCCTTTTATTGGCAAGAATACTTTACTTAAAAGACAATGCATACCAGTTTTTATTTATTACTCATATCATTGTAACCTGGGCTATCTGGATGATTTACTTAAAAACCCTTTCTACATCAGTAAAAACTAGTCATTATTACCTGTCGGTTATATTTTTAAGTTTTTTGTGGTTTGCTAAACCCGTTTTTAGTGGCGAGGCTTCAATTAACACATTCTCCCAAAATGGAAATTTCATTTACGGCGGGGTAAAATACTCCACTGCATATTTAAACCAGGTAAAAACATATTTTAAATATCAGCCGGAAGTGATAGGTGGATACATTGCTGATAGTAATTTTTACCGGTCAACATATTATTCACGCCGCAATCCCAATGTTTATTTTTTACCCATCACCTACATTATAGCGGCAAGTCGAAATCGTAATTTTGAGTTTTGCCTGTCCGATACCTCCGCGCTAAATACTGAATTGACTAATCCGCTGCATTATGATTACCTGCAAAACGCTATAAACCGGTCACAATTTTTTCAGTTTCGCTTAAATAACCCGGCGCTTAATTACCAGCAGGGTGTGGAAATATTTATTAAGCAATACCGATTGCAGTACTTGTTTGTAACTAAAAATTATAATTTAAACGGCTTAAATAAACTGGTTCGCAAAACTTTTACCGATGCTAATACGGGTGAGCGATTTCTCGTTCTGGATTAAAATGCATTTTTTTAAATTTTTAGCATATTTATATTGTTCCTCTTTTTTAAAATATAAGGTCGTTTATCCGTTGAGAGAAGGTTTATGGACCCGGCATGGGTACAAAAATCAGACATCGTTGCGTCGCACACTTGTACTGTTTAACCTCTTGCAGCTTTATATAAAACGGTGAAAATGTTGTTGCCACTAAAACTTTTGATGGTTTTTTTGAGTACATACCAAAACATTGGTTACACCCATTTTCTTAAATTGGAATTAATTTATTGGATGATTTAGCTTTTTGTGAAATTTTTGGGGGTTGGCAAAGTTATTTGTGTGACTTTAGCGTGTAGGTTTTATAAGTTTTGCAGTGTAAATAGCTTTAATAAATGAATGATTATAGGAATGGAAGCATTGCAAATTAATTGCTAAAAACGGCCGAAATATCTAATTAATATTGAAAAGGCAGAATAGGGGTATTTAGTACAAGAGTGCGACGCAACGGATGATTATCAAAGACTTAAAGCTGAAATCCTAAAAATAATAATATAAAAAAAACTTAATTTTTAGTGGTATCAGCATAAAACTTTTTTTGGTTGGTCAATTATTTCAGAATTAATCATAATTTACCTTATAATTGATTATTAAGCCCTTTCAGGGCAAAATCGTGGTTTTCCAATTTTTTTAAAATTTGTTATTAAATCTGTAATTATCGATCTTCAACTTTTACCCACTCTATCAGTTTGCCACGATATTTTTTTATTTGAACATTTTTGATGGGTTGAACATTACTTTATAATGTTTTTTGATTTGAATTCTGCTTCTTTGCACAATAAATGAAAAGGAGCATCGTTTTTGAATAACTGGAAATGCTGAATTATTAGCAGGATTTCCCCGGTTTTTAGTCAAAAAAGATGAATAAATTATTTTGATACATTTGCTTAATACCTTTTAATCGTTACACTAGAATGAGAAGTCAACTGTTTGCATTAGCAGCTATTACGGCCCTGGCATTTGGATCTGCCAGTTGCGGAAAAAAAGGAAAAGCTAAAGGGCTGCCAGACAACGGGCAATTAGTTGGCGCAGCCAGCAGCAACCGGGCAAGTATGGGTAAGCCTTTGGGAATGATTTACGTACCTCCCGGAACCTTTCACATGGGGCCAAGTGATGAGGACATCAATTACAATTTTACTGCACGTAATAAGCAGGTATCCATTAATGGTTTTTGGATGGATGCCACTGAGATTACTAATAATGAATACCGCCAGTTTGTTGGGTGGGTTAGGGACTCCCTTGCCTCGAAGGAACTGGGTTTTGGTAAAGAAACAGATGGCAACTTTGCGGTTGACTGGAAAAAGGCCCAAACCATTAAATACAACGATAAATCTGTTTTAGAAAAAATTTCGAAGCTTACCCTTACCCCTGATAACAGGCTATATGGTAAAAATGAAATTGATCCTGAAAAATTGATGTATCGTGTTGAATACTTTGATTTAAAAGAGGCTGCCAAGCGCGAAAACAAAGGCAAACCGAGAAGTTCCTACATTATTAAATATGATGAGAAAATTTATCCTGATACACTCGTTTGGATGAGAGACTTTTCTTACTCGTATAACGAACCTATGGCGAAGCGATATTTTGCTCACCCGTCGTTTGGAAATTACCCCGTTGTTGGTGTAAACTGGAAACAAGCCGTTGCTTTTTGTAGCTGGAGAACACATTATATGAACTCCTATCTTGAAAGAACCAAAAAAAATGTTGAAAGTGATTTTCGTTTACCAACCGAAGCTGAGTGGGAATATGCAGCTCGTGGTGGCCGATCACAATCAATGTATCCCTGGGGTAACTATTACCTGAGAAACAAAAAGGGTTGTTTGCTTGCCAACTTTAAACCCGGCAGAGGTAATTATGCTGAAGATGGCGGTTTTTACACTGTAAGAGCTGATGCTTACTGGCCTAACGATTACGGTTTGTACAATATGGCCGGTAATGTGGCTGAGTGGACTTCATCCTTATATTATGAAGGTGGTTATAACTTTCAGCACGATATGAATCCGGATATTCGCTACAACGCACCCGATTCAGATCCTCCCCGCATGAAACGTAAAGTAGTACGTGGTGGAAGCTGGAAAGATGTAGGCTATTTTCTACAAACAGGAACCCGGTCGTACGAGTACCAGGATACTACAAAATCATATATAGGTTTTCGTTGCGTAATTGATTTACCATCAATGACCAGGAAATAATATAGCCTATTTTAAAAATTATAACAGCTTTTATTTTAAACTTATTGAAGCTTGGGGAGTAATTAATTAAAATCCCCTGCTTTGGTTACTTCTATTCTATAAAAATTCCGTAACAAATTAAACAAAAAAAATCATGGCTTCAGGCGTTTCTCCGGCAACAAACAGGTTAGTAAACATTGTTGTGTGCGTTGGTGCAGCAGTAGTAATTTTTGGTGCATGGGCCAAAATACTGCACAAATCATTTGCTGATATAATGTTGACAGTTGGTCTGTTGACTGAGGCAGCTATTTTTCTTATCTATGCAATTTTACCTCCTCCTGACCAGGGATCTCCAAGTGTAGCTGTACCTGTTGAAACAGATAAAGGTAATCCTGCATTAAAATCAATGGAAAAAATGTTGGTTGATGCTGATATAACTCCAGCAAATCTTTCTAAATTAAGTTTAGGTTTTCAAAAATTGGGAACTACCGTTACAGGTATGACCGAAATTGGCGACATCGTTAAAGCAACGGGTGATTATACACAAAAAACTAAAGCTGCTACAGTTGCTTTGGATAGTGTAACCAATGCTTATACTAACGCAGCTAGTTCATTGTCTTCATTCAATGCAGCTTCTGAAAGTACAAAAAAGTATCATGATCAGGTTCAGGTTTTAACAAAAAATCTATCTTCTTTAAATACAATTTACGAATTAGAATTACAGGAAAGCAACAATCATCTTAAAGCGCTTAACCAGTTTTATGGTAAGCTTGCTGAAACTTCCACTACAATGATGGGAAGCGTAGATGATGCTAAGAAAGCACAACAGCAGATTAATTTGCTGGCCTCAAATCTTGGTAATTTAAACAAAGTTTACGGCAATATGCTTTCTGCAATGCAGGGAAGATCGTAATAGTCGGAGAAATTTAATTCGTAATTTATACCTATAAAAAGTCATGTCTTTACCTAAAGAACCCAGGCAAAAGATGATTAATATGATGTATTTGGTGTTAACAGCCTTGTTAGCACTGAATGTATCTTCAGAAATCCTCAATGCATTTAAAACAGTAAATAATAGCCTGGTTACGGCCAATGGCATTATTGCTGAAAAGAATACAACCGTCTATAACAACTTTCGACGAAAGATGGAAGACGAGAAAACTGCAGCCAAAGCTGCAATCTGGCAGCCAAAAGCTTTAGAAGCTCAAAAGCTTGCCGCAGAAACTTATAGTTATTTAGAAGATCTGAAGCTGGAGTTAAAAAAGCAGTCTGATTTAAAAATTGAAAATGGTGAACAGAGTTTTCGTGAAGATAATATTGATGCGCCAACCCGACTATTGGTTGAAGGACCAAGGGGAAAAGAATTATTGGCAAAATTAACAGCCTTTAAACAAGGAATGTTAGGAATTTTGAAACCCGAAGAGTTTAACGCTGCAGGTCAGGAAGAAGTTAAGAAAGATGTGATTAATGCGAAAGCTGAATTTTCAAAGTCGCTGCCTTTAGATCTTAGTGTTCCGGTTACTCAAAATCAAGGCAATAAAGACTGGCAGTCGGGTTATTTTAGAATGACACCAACTATTGCAGCGATTACCATTTTAAGTAAGTTTCAAAATGACGTAAAGAATTCTGAAGCTCAAATGATTGATTACTTTATTAAAAAAGTAGGTGAAGTTGTTTTAGAATATGATCAGTTCCAGGCTATTGCTTCACAAAGTTCAGAATATTTAATGCCAGGACAGGAGTTAACGATTACAGGTGGCGTGGGAGCATTTAGTAAAGCTGCTGCCCCTACTGTAACTATTGATGGTGCTACAGTTCCGTTAAATAATGATGGTGTAGCACAAAAAAAGTTTAATGTTGAGGGACCGGGCTCATATGTTAAGAAAGTTAGGATATCTTTCAAAAAACCAGATGGTACAACCGGAGTTTTAGATAAGGATATAGCTTATACAGTTGGATCACCTACTGGGGCCAGCGTTAGTGCTGATGCGGTAAAAGTTCTTTACATTGGTTTAGATAATCCTTTAACCATTACTGGTGGTACAAAAGGAGCAGAAGCAACAAATGCTTCTATCAACAACGGATCGTTAAAGAATTTAGGTGGTGGTAAGTTTATGGCTAACGTTACAACAGT
>JBBSJX010000162.1:0-8471 GCA_038256825.1 Chitinophagales bacterium | reverse complement strand
TAATCTCGCATTTTGCTCCCTCAATTTCATAATTTCTATGAACTATTGCGTTTACGATAGCTTCACGTAAAACGTTTATGGGAAAATCTGGTATATCTTTTCTTTTAAACTCACTAGTATCCTTAGACAATGGCAGCGTTTTTTTGAGCCACTCTTCTATTTGATCCGGAATTAAAACTAATGCATCGCTAAAATCTTTTGGTTCAATTTTATCATCACCGTAAGTGACATGTGCTTTAAGCACCGCATTTTTAAACTTGGTTCTAGGATTTGCACCGAATAACAAAATACCAAAACCAACTGCCGGAGCTGCTTGTACCGGAAAATTTGAATAACCGGACCCGGTTTCAATAAATTTAATTACGAGAATCGAATTAACTAGCCCTATCATTAAAGACCCAGTATCGCCCATGAATATTTTAGCGGGATGGAAGTTGTAAATTAAAAATGCAAGTAGTCCACCGGCCATTCCAAATCCTAAAACAGCATAGGGAATATTACCGTTTACAAGAAAAAAGCAGCCAAAAATTAAAGTGGTTATTAAACTTACACTGCCTGCCAGGCCATCAACACCATCAATTAAATTAAAGGCATTAATAATTACTACAATGGCGAATGTGGTTAAAAAGTAACTAAAGGTTGCATCAATTTCATTCAACCCTAAAAAACCCTGCATATTAGTAATGAGGAGATTGGCCTTTATCATTAAAATGGCCGCTACTACTAATTGAGCGGCGAATTTTTTGCCTGCCGAAAGGGTAACAATATCATCTTTAACACCAACGAAGAAAATTATAAGAAAAACAGCCATGTAAAACTGGAATTCTCCAGCACCATTCCAAAAATCCATTGTAAGTAATAAACAAAGGGATAATCCTACAAACATACCCAACCCGCCCAATGCAGGTATTGGTTTTTTGTGAAGTTTTCTGGTTGTATCAGGTTCGTCGTAAAGCTTTTTGGCATTTGCAACTTTAATAATAACCGGGATAACGTAAAAAGTTGTTAAAAAAGCTATAATTCCTCCAATAATGATTTGTTCCATTCTTTTTTTTTAAAATTGTATTGGGGGTGTTTGCGCACAAAATAAGGGAAAATTAACTACATTTTAAAATCTGGATATCCTATCCGTATTCTAAAACCTAAACTTAAAGGCAATTATATTATCAGAAGCCTGAGTTTTAGTTTTGAAACCCTTTTTCTTAACACAAATAAAATGTGTAAAAAAATGTTAACCAACCCTAAAACGGGAAAATAATTAATTTAGTACCTGGATTGCTAACTATTAAATCAACTTTTTAAAGTAAACTGCTGATTACTGGCTTTTCGTGATGGAATATATGCGGCAAGTAGAGCAATAAAGAAGATGGTAAAAATGACCAATATAAAATCCGTTGCTACCATTTTTACTGGATAGTAATCAATTATAAAACTGCCTCCTCCTAATTTAACCAGGTGAAATTGAAGCTGTAGCATACAAATAAATACGGCAAGCAGTATCCCTGCACCACCTCCAATTCCAGCCAAAACAAATCCCTCGTTTAAAAATATTCTCTGGATATACATATTATTTGCTCCCATCGCCTTTAAAACAGCAATATCTTTTTGTTTTTCCAATACCAGCATTGTTAAGGCACCAATCATGTTAAATGCGGCCACAACCAGTATTAATGATAAAATCCCATAAATAACCCATTTTTCAACTTGCATTACACTGTAAAGACTTTGGTTTTGCTGGTAACGTGTTTGAACGATGTAGTTTGACCCTAACAATTTCTGTAGATTATCTTTTACTTTATCCACATATTCAGGATCGCTAATTTTAATTTCTGCGGCACTGTATTCATCAGGCCCTAAATCAAGCATATATTTAATAAAGGCCAGGTTGGTAATAGCATATTTATTATCAAAATCCTGTTGCAAAACAAAGCTTCCGCTAACATTTGCATTATAACTATTCAATGCTTCCATAGATGATAAAGAAGTGGCCTTCCGGTTAGGCAAATAAACAGTAAGCGGAGTAATATTTAAACCGGCAGTTACGCCTACAGCATTTTCGACCCCTGCACCTAAAACAAGAAACGGATCATCAGAAGTTCCGGTAAAAAATTTTCCTTTTACATGCTTTGGTAAGCCACTAATCTGGGCATAAGCTTCATCAACCCCTTTTAAATAAATAATACTTTGTAATTCATCATTAACCAAAACCGCTTTTTCTTCTGCAACAAGGCTTACCTGTTTAACCCCCTGAACTTTTCTTATTTCAGCCAACTGACTTTCAGTTAACTGTAAATATTTTGCTTTTTTAGCTGGCGCTACACGTACATCCGCATAGAAATCGGCGTATAAACTTTTAACGAGGTCTTCAAAACCATTAAAAACACTTAATACTAATATTAAGGCTGCTGCACCAACAGTAATTGCAAAAACACTTATCCAGGCAATTATATTAATTGCATTAGTACTTTTTTTAGCTTTAAAATATCTCCAGGCAAAAAGTAGGGTCATTCAATAACTTAAAAATGAAGGGGAAGGTTAAGACAATTTATCGTCTTCTTCTGGTTTTGTATTATCCGGGTTTTCCTCGGAGGGCGTTATTTGTTTAAATAATTCTTCCATTTTAAATACATAATCTAGTGTATCATCATGGTAAAATTGAAGAACGGGTATCCTACGCAGCTGGTGTTTTACCCTGTCACTTAATTCCCTTTTAATTTCCCAGGCTCGCCCCTCCACTTTTTTCATTACCTCCGCCGCATCCTGCACCTGGAAAAGGCTTAAATAAATACGAGCCTCCAACAAATCGGGGGTAACCTGAACTTTGGATATGGATACCATTCCTCCATCTATCATAGTCATGCCTAAACGCATAAATATTTCATTTAACTCCTGCTGTAATACTGCGGCTACTTGCTTTTGGCGTTTTCCTTCTGTCATTATAATACTATTAATCGCTGTAAAATTAGTTTCTTTGCAGCAATTTGATTGATTTAAAACACTAATGAAGAAATACGCACGCCTGTTTAAATACCTGCAGTTTTATAAAAAAAACATTGTTCTTTACTTTTTATTTACACTCCTGTCCATTGTTTTCTCATTAGTATCGCTGGGTACATTGCCTTTTTTTCTTCGACTTATTTTTTCAAAAGAGGCTTTGGTTTTAAAACCGCCAACTTCGGTTGGCAACTCAAACGATCTTATACAATTAATTAATTTTAAAATAAGCAGCCTTATAGCCGAAAATGGTGCGAATGGCCCCATACTGGCCTTGGGTGCTATTTGTTTAATTGTTATCATTTCTGTTTTGCTTAAAAATCTGTTCCTCTACCTTTCTTATTATGTTTTATCGCCCATGAAAAACTCGGTGATGACCCGTTTAAGAATTGATTTGTATAATAAACTACTCCAATTACCAATTGGCTATTTTACCGATCAACGCAAAGGTGATGTTATGAGCCGTATGACCAACGATATTGGTGAGCTGGAAACATCGGTAGTGGGTACAATGGAAGGTTTTATAAAAGATCCCCTAAACATTATTATCATTCTTACTTCCCTGGTATTTATAAGTCCGCAACTTTCATTGTTCCTTTTTATTTTTTTACCGTTAACTGGTTTAATTATTGGCCGTATCAGCCGTTCGCTTAAAAAGCAGTCGAATATTGCCGCCATAAAACTAGGCGAAGCTTTATCGGTATTGGATGAAACTTTGGGAGGGCTTCGCGTAATAAAAGCTTTTAATGCCGAAGGTTTATTGCGCAGTCGCTTTACAAAAACCAATGATGAACTTTTCCATATTCGCAACCAAATGCAATACCGCCGCGATCTTGCCTCGCCATTGAGCGAGTTTTTAGGTGTATTGGTACTTTCTGGAATACTATGGTTTGGCGGAAAGTTGGTTTTGGGAGGCAATGCTGCCGGCCTGGAGCCCGAAGGCTTCATTATGTATATTGGTATTTTTACCCAGATCATCAATCCTGCAAAATCGCTGTCTACTTCGTTTTACAATATGCAAAAAGGCAGTGCAGCCATTTCACGTATCGAAGAAATTTTGCTTGCCCCAGTTAAAGTAAATGAAAACGAAAATGGAAAACAGCTTATTAGCTTTAACAGCGAAATAGAGTTTAAAAATGTAAGCTTTCATTACGAAGAAAAGGTTATTCTGCAGAATATTAATTTAAAAATTGCAAAAGGTAAAACCGTTGCTTTAGTGGGCTCATCCGGGGCGGGAAAAAGCACCTTAGCCGATCTTATTCCCCGTTTTCATGATGTAACCGACGGCGAACTGCTGGTTGATGGTATTAATATTAAAGATTATTCACTTTTTTCGGTGAGGGCGCAAATGGGTATTGTAACGCAGGAACCTATTCTTTTTAACGATACCATTGCCAACAACATTGCCCTGGGAAAATCGGATCCTTCGCCCGAACAAATTGAAAGTGCGGCCCAAATTGCAAATGCACATAATTATATTGTTGAAAAAGAGCAAGGTTACCAAACCAATATTGGCGATCGCGGCAGTAAGCTAAGTGGTGGTGAGCGGCAAAGGCTTACCATAGCGCGGGCAGTTCTAAAAAATCCACCCATACTTATATTAGACGAGGCCACCTCATCGCTTGATACCGAAAGCGAACGCCTGGTACAGGATGCCATAAATAATATGATGCAAAACCGCACCTCAATTGTAATTGCGCACAGGCTGAGCACCATCAGGCATGCCGATGAAATTGTGGTTCTACACCAGGGACAGATAGCCGAACGCGGCACCCACGATCAATTATTATTGCAGGCTGGCATATACAAACGCCTGGTAGATATGCAGGAAGTAAAGTAATTTTTTAGGTTACCGGCTTCAGTGTTTTAAATCAACATTCTTGCGTCGCACTCGTGTACGGCTAGTCAATGGGCATCCTTTTCCACCGGCATTTTGATTGAAATGTGTAACTATACTACCTGCAATAGTATTGATGAACAGTGCGTTACAGCACAAGAGTGCGACGCAACGATGTTTAATAGTAAGGCGCAGCCGGGTTCATAAAACCACAAAAAAAGGGAAAACAACCAGTTTTCCCTTTAATCCTATAAATTTTAAAAAGTCTATTTGTTGATACCCATTTTAGCTTCCATACTAAGCGTGGCGTGGGGCACAGCGCGTAAACGTGCTTTATCAATAAGTTTACCGGTAACCCTACAAATTCCGTAAGTTTTATTTTCAATACGCATAATTGCCTTTTCCAGGTGATCGATGAAAATAATCTGTCGACTGGCCATCTGACTCAATTGCTCTCTTTCCATACTCATGCTTCCATCTTCCATAGTCATGTAACGGTTATCGCTTTCATCACCACCCATTTCATCTTTGCGGGTTATAAGTCCCTGCAAATATCCAAGTTCCTTTTTTGCAGCATCCAGTTTTTTATTTATCAACTCTCTGAATTCAACCAGGTCGGAGTCGTTGTACCGCATGGTTGGACCAAGATTAGGAATATATTCAACAGTATCTAAAACGCTTTTTGTAAACTCGGGTTCATAGGCAACTTTTTTATCGGTTGATGTTTTGGGAATGGCAACGGGCTTTGAAGCTTTTGTTTTTTCGCTTTTTTTAGCAGGAGCCGGTTTTGGGTTTATTGCCGGTTTTGGGGGAACAATAATTGGCTTTAAAGAAGTAGCCGCTTTTGCCGCTGCCTTAGCAACAACTGGTTCCTTTTCTTTGGCCTGTTTTTTACTAACTGCCGCCTTTGTGCCTGGCTTTGTTTTGTCTTGTATCGATGCTTTTTTCACGTTCTCTTCAGTTTTTTTTGTCGCTTTGTTTGCTGCAGCTTTTTTTACTGGGGCTAACTTGGCAACGGGATTAATAACTTTAGCTGCTTTTTTTGCTACGTTTGGGGCTAGTTTAACTTCCTTTTTGGCAGGCTTTGCTTTTTTTGTAGCCTTGGCTAAAGGTGGCTTTACTGGTTTTGCCGCAGCTTTTGCCTTTGGCTTTTCAGGTGCACCTTCTTTTTTACCAGCAGCTTTTTTGGCAACCTGGGCTTTATTTAACTGCGAAGCAGTTTTTGCAGCTGGTTTTGCCGCTTTTAAGGGTTTTTTACTAGCCATTAGCTTATGCTTTTTTAGTTATGTTAACTTTAAGCTTGCTCTCATTGACTTCAATTTCAATGCCGTCAGAAAAATCACCTACAAAGTCAATATGATCTGCCAAAATTTCCGCGCAAATATAGTTTTTATATTCATTAATGGAATTTATGATGTTACTGTTTTGATCAATTTTGATCAAAATGCGGTCAGTAAGCTCAAATCCACTGTCTTTTCGTATGTTTTGAATACGATTTACAAATTCGCGGGCTTCACCTTCTCTTTTCAATTCGTCAGTCAAAGTAATATCTAAAGCAACTGTCAAATTGCCCCTACTGGCAACACTCCAACCCGGAATATTTTCAGCAGAAATTTCAACTTCTGTTACTAATATCTCCATCTCTTCATCTCCAACTTTTACCAAAACATGCCCATTCTTTTCCATTTCCGAAATATCGGATTGTGAGAACTGAGCTAAGGCAGCAGAAACCGCCTTCATTTTAGGTCCTAATTTTTTTCCAAGGGCAACAAAATTAGGTTTGATCTTTTTGTTTATGAATCCTTCCGTGTCGGTAAGATATTCAATTTGCTTAACATTTACCTCGCTCTTAATCAGGTCTTCAATTTTTTCTACCTGTATTTTCATTGTCGGGTTAAAAACAGGGATGAGTATTTTTTGCAAAGGCTGGCGCACTTTAATATTTACCTTTTTGCGTAAACTTAATACCAGCGAGCTGATTTCCTGTGCCATTTGCATCCGTTCTTCTAAAAAATTATCAATCACCTCTTGGTTAACCTGAGGGTAATCAAGGTGATGAATGCTTTGTGCATCAAACCTATTGGTCACCTTATTTAGGTTATTAAATATGGAATCGCAGAAAAACGGCGATATAGGTGCAATTAACCTTAAAACGGTTTCAAGGCATTCGTACAAGGTTTGATAAGCACAGATTTTATCTTTTTCGTACTCACCTTTCCAAAACCGGCGGCGGCAAAGCCTTACATACCAGTTACTTAAATGGCGGTCAACAAATTCTTCAATTGCTCTACCTGCCTGCGTAGGCTCGTAGTCGTTCATACTTTCGGTTACTGTTTTTACCAGGCTGTTAAGCGATGATAAAATCCAGCGGTCGATTTCGGGGCGTTCATTAAGTGGTATATAAGCCTCTTTAAACGCAAAGCCATCCACATTTGAATACAGGGCAAAAAACTGGTAGGTATTATATAAGGTGCCAAAAAACTTACGTTGAATTTCCTGGATACCGTTTACATCAAATTTTAAACTGTCCCATGGCGATGCATTGGTTACTAAATACCAGCGTGTGGCATCGGCACCATATTTTTCGATCGTTGCAAATGGATCTACTATATTCCCGAGGCGTTTGCTCATTTTTACCCCGTTCTTATCAAGCACCAAACCATTAGAAACCACGGTTTTGTACGCAATACTATCGAACAACAAAACGCCCAGAACGTGTAAAGTGTAAAACCAACCACGGGTTTGGTCAACCCCTTCGGCAATAAAGTCAGCCGGAAAAGTTTTTCCGCTGTCCACCAAATCTTTATTTTCAAACGGGTAGTGCGACTGGGCATAGGGCATGGCCCCGCTGTCAAACCAAACATCTACCAAATCTGGTACGCGTTTCATGGGCAGGCCTTTTTCACTTACCAGAATAATATCATCCACATAGGGTTTGTGTAAATCAAGAATGCCCCCGTGCAGGTAGCTTTTATTTACATCACCTCCCAATATTTCGTTTGCCTTCCTTATTCCTTTGTTCAATTCTTCAATCGATCCTATACAAACCTGCTCGCTTCCATCTTCAGTTATCCAGATGGGCAAAGGGGTGCCCCAAAAACGGCTTCGGCTCAGGTTCCAGTCCACCATATTTTCCAGCCAATTGCCAAACCTGCCTTCGCCGGTTGATTTCGGTTTCCAGTTTATGGTTTTATTCAATTCCACCATCCGCTCTTTTACGGCGGTGGTTTTAATAAACCATGCATCTAAAGGATAATATAAAATGGGCTTATCGGTCCGCCAGCAATGAGGGTAGCTATGTTCATATTTTTCAACTTTAAAAGCCCGGTTTTCTTTTTTTAGCTTAACCGAAATGTCAATGTTTACATCTGTATAGTCATCTTCATCCTTATAATTTTTTACATATCGGTTGCTAAATTCGCCTAAACCATCAACAAACTTTCCTTCCCGGTCAACCATGGTTAAAATACCGATCCCGTATTTTTTACCCACTTTAAAGTCATCGGCACCAAAAGCCGGGGCTGTATGTACAATTCCGGTTCCATCTTCGGTGGTCACAAAAGTGTCGCACATTATTCTAAAAGGATCGCCGCCAGCCACTTCAGCACTATTGGCTGCGTATGGTAACAATTGTTCGTAG
>JBBSJX010000161.1:0-8514 GCA_038256825.1 Chitinophagales bacterium | reverse complement strand
AGGAACTTTTATACGTGAGCTCGGGAAAAAATTCTACAACTAATTTTTCTCAATATGTATCATAAAAATTTAAAAAGGTGATTATTAGGGGTTTAAAAAACAGTTTTTTTTGGTATAGTGTTTTTACCATCACCTGTGAGAACTCAATATTTTATCACTAAAAAAATAACGATTATGGCTTACAATGAAAACAACAGAAACAGGAATCGAAATGGCGAATCAAGTAGAAATTTTGATGACAACCAAAAATACCAGGACCATTTTACAGAAAATGGTAACCAGGACCGTAATTACCGGAGCAATGATGATGGTTTAGGAAGTGATGACTACGATAAGAATAGAAATTATCGGGGAAATGACAGGGGATACAATGAGAACAGGTTTGAAAACGACCGGATGAATTTGGATAACGACAGCAGTTACAACAGGGGGAAATATGGAAATAGTACAGGTGTAAACAGTGGCAGGTATAACAATTCTAATTGGGGCAACGATAATTGGAACAGGGAAGAAAGCAGGAATAGAGGAAACGAGTCAAACTCCCATTATAACAATGGAAACCGTAACCAGAACAGGGATGGTGATAGAAATTGGATGGATAAAGCAACCGACGAAGTTTCTTCATGGTTTGGTGATGACGAAGCAGCACGCAGAAGAAAGATGGATGAAGTAAAAGGAGAACACAAGGGAAAAGGCCCAAAAAACTACAAACGAACCGATGAGCGTGTTACTGAAGATGTAAACGACCGCTTGTATAACGACTCACATATTGATGCTTCAAACATTGAAGTATCGGTGGATAACGGTGATGTAACACTTACAGGTACCGTTGGCAGCAGGTGGGAAAAACGCAGGGCCGAAGATTGTGCCGAAGATGTTTCAGGTGTAAAAAATGTTGAAAACCGTTTAAGGGTTTTAACAGGCAATTCATCCGGCACAGGCAACAACCTGGGGAGTGAAACGGTAAAGGCTGGTGAATACGGATCAAGCGGAGCAGCTCCAGTTGGAGCATTCGACACCAGTAAACCATAAATGAAAGTGCTGTAGTGATAAAAAGCGTTCTTAAAAAAAGGGAACGCTTTTTTTATTTTAACCCGGTCCCACTTATAAACTGTAAAATATATCACAATCCTTTTCGCGAAACTTTAGGCTATTTAGTATCCCTCAGGTTTAGCTGGGGCTTACCTTTGCGCCATGAAATCAACGGTTAAAAACATTCGCCACCTTAGTTTAGACGAACTAACCGAATACTTTGAACAGATAGGTGAAAAAAAATTCAGGGCTAAACAAGTGTACGAATGGCTGTGGCAAAAACATGCCCACACTTTTGAGGCCATGACCAATCTGAGCAAAGAATTAAGAACAAAACTTGCACAGCATTTTGAATTACCAGCCCTTAAGGTTGAAACTACCCAGTACAGTGACGATGGTACCGTTAAAAGCAGGTTTAAAACTTTTGATGGCAATTTGGTGGAGGGAGTTTTAATCCCCACCGGGGAGCGGCAGACGGCATGCGTTTCCTCCCAGATTGGTTGCAGCTTAAGTTGCAAATTTTGCGCAACGGGTTATATGGTACGCAAACGCAACCTTGATTATGATGAGATTTACGATGAGGTAGTTTTAATTAACCAACAAGCCCTGCGGGTTTACAATAAAAAATTAACTAATATAGTTTTTATGGGCATGGGCGAGCCCTTGCTTAATTACCGCAACATGCTTAAAGCGGTAGAAAAAATTTCGTCGCCCGAAGGATTGGGCATGAGCCCACGCCGCATTACGGTTTCTACTGCAGGGGTTGCAAAAATGATCAGACAACTGGGCGATGATAAGGTACGTTTTAACCTGGCGCTCAGCCTGCATGCGGCTAACGATGAAAAGCGTAACGAGATTATGCCCGTAAATGAAACCAATAACATTAAAGCGCTCATTGAAGCCCTCAATTATTTTTACAAACAAACCGGCAACGAAATAACTTTTGAATACATCCTGTTTCAAAACTTTAACGACAGCATTAAGGATGCGGATGAGCTGATTAAAATTTACAGGCAGGTTCCGGCCGACCTGGTAAATATTATTGAGTACAATCCCATTGATGCCGCTAAATTTTTAAAGCCCGACGAGGAAGTGGTTGAACGTTTTATGAACCACCTGTCAAAAAACAGGGTTAATGCCCGTTTGCGCCGCAGTCGTGGAAAAGATATTGATGCCGCCTGCGGACAGCTTGCCAATAAGGATACCATTGGCGTTAACGAAAGCCACAGCAGCCCCGTTGAAGATCCTTCAATGAATTAAAATTCAGAATTTTATAAATACACATCGCCTGTTTTAAAACAGGCGATTTTTTTTGCCTGTTATTTATAAAAAGGTTTTTTGGTACCCGGCATTTGTAATAAAATTCATCTTCCGTTGCGTCGCACACTTGTACTTTTGTACTTTATTCACCTGGAAAACGCCATTTAAAAACGCTCAATAAGGTAACTGCCGATGAACGGAATGCGACGCAACGATGCCAGATAAAAGTTATACCGCCGGATCCCAAAAAATTATAATGACCTGGTTACGTAACTTCAAATTGTTTTGATGATTTGTTAACATATACCCATCTATGCCTTCAAAGGCCTTGCTGCAACTGCTTGTGGCCATTTTAAATTACATTTGCGCCAATAACAATATTTACTGTTGTAAAACAGCAAGCTAAAAAAGCAACATGAGCCGTACCGACAATTTTCAGAAATTTGTAAAACAACCCAAGGCTGGAGCCATAAAAGAAAAAATTCGCCAGGAAAAGAAGAAAGAAAAAAAAGAACGTGCCTCCGCCATTGAAGACCATTTTGCGCGCAAAAGAGCCGCACGATTGGCACAACAAGGCGTAGACCCTAAAACTGCAACTGCAGCCCCAACAACAAAAGGCCCCAAAAAATCGGAAGGAAAAGTTAAGTCAAGTAAAACTGAAATTACCAGCACTGTAACACCGGTTGCGCCATCATTTCCCAACAAAAAAGCTTTAACTGAACAAATGCCCCTGAACAAGTACGTGGCGCATAGCGGTGTTTGCTCAAGAAGGGATGCGGCCATTTTAGTTAAAGAAAATAAAGTAACGATTAACGATCAGTTGGTCACCGACCCCGGAACCAAGGTAATGCCCTCCGATATTGTAAAAATTAATGGCAAAAAAATTACGCCCAGCCGAAACTTTGTTTACATATTACTAAACAAGCCCAAAGACTACATTACTACCTCGGACGATCCACAGGGAAGAAGAACTGTATTGGATTTGGTTAAACATGCCACCACCGAAAGGGTTTATCCTGTTGGAAGATTGGATCGCAATACATCGGGTGTATTACTGTTAACCAATGATGGAGAATTGGCTCAAAAATTATCGCACCCCAAAAACGAAGTAAAAAAAGTGTACGAGGTGCGCCTCGACAGGCATTTAACTAAAGCCGATTTTGAAAAAATGGCTGCCGGCCTTACCCTTGAAGATGGTTTTGTTGCGCCAGATGCCATTGCCTATGCCGACGCAAAAGACAAAAGTGTTATTGGTATTGAAATACATAGCGGTCGTAACCGTATTGTACGACGTATGTTTGAGCATTTAAAATATGATGTAAAAGGGCTTGACAGGGTAATGTTTGCCGGTCTTACTAAAAAGAATGTTCAAAGGGGTAAGTGGCGCTTTTTGGCTGAGAAGGAATTGCGTATTCTAAAATATATGAACCAATCGTATGTTAAGCATAAGGATGAGGAGTAATTAACTCCTGTTCTTGTCCTGATTAAGTTTAACTATTCCAGGTATTTCACCTGGTTATTTGCCTACCTTAAACGCTGAACCTTATTCAGCATCTCAACTATTATTTGTATGCACCATAAGCCCGAAATAATTTTCGAAAACGATTATTTTATTGTTTTAAATAAGCCTTCGGGTTTATTATCCATCCCCGACAGATTTGGAAAAGACCTTTCACTTAAAACTATTTTGCAGGAGCAGTACGAGAAAATTTTTACGGTACACCGCCTGGATAAGGATACCAGCGGAATTATTGTATTTGCAAAAGATGAGGAAACCCACAAATACCTTTCAAAGCAATTTGAGAGCCGTGAAGTAGAGAAATATTACCACGGCCTGGTAAATGGCATTTTAATGGACACCGAAGGTAATATTGATGCGCCCATTATGGAACACCCGGGCAAAACAACCCTGATGATGACCAATAAAAAGGGAAAACCTTCCTCCACTGATTATAAGGTTTTAGAAGAGTTGGGCATGTTTTCGTGGATGGAGTTTCAGATACATACCGGGCGTACACACCAGATAAGGGTACATATGAAGCACATTGGAAATCCTATTGTATGCGATACTTTATACGGTGATGGAAAGCCTGTATTGCTGTCTTCATTTAAGCGAAAATTTAAGCTGAATAAAAGCGTTGATGAAGAACGACCCATGTTAAACCGGCTGGCTCTGCATTCGTATAAATTAAAGTTTACTGATGCAACAGGCACTCCTTACGAATTTGAAGCGCCACTTCAAAAGGACCTGAAGGCTACTTTAACCCAGTTAAGGAAAAACGCAAAGTAATTGTACAAAAAAGCCCGGGTAAAAACCCAGGCTTTTAAAAACAAGAACAAATTTTTATTTATTTGGTTGTGGTGTATAACGCAGGTAAGGCTTCACAACTTTTACACCTTTAGGAAACTTCTTTTGTGCATCTTCAGTTGAAATGGAGTTTACAACAATCACATCTTCACCTTCTTTCCAATCGGCAGGGGTAGCTACACTAAAATTGGATGTTAATTGAAGGCTATCTATTACACGTAAAACTTCAATAAAATTACGGCCGGTACTTGCAGGATAAGTGATGATTAATTTTACCTTTTTATCGGGGCTAATAATAAACAACGATCTTACCGTGGTGGTTTCGGAAGCATTGGGATGGATCATGTCATAAGCATTTGCCACACTTTTATCTTCATCTGCAATTATGGGAAATTGCACATCAACATTTTGCGTTTCGTTAATATCATTTATCCATCCGTGGTGTTTGTCTAAAGGATCAACACTTAAGGCTAAAACTTTTACATCACGTTTTTCAAACTCCTGTTGAAGTGCAGCAGTTTTACCTAATTCGGTTGTGCAAACAGGCGTATAATCTGCCGGGTGCGAAAATAAAACACCCCAACTGTCACCCAGGTATTCGTAAAAATTTATTGGGCCAATGGAAGTATTTGCGTCAAAATTTGGGGCGGTATCGCCTAATCGTAAACTCATAATAGGTGGTTTTAATTATTAAGTGAATGCAAATATATATTTATCCTACAAAAATGGTAGATTATTCATTATTATTTTAAAAACAACTCTTTTTAAATAGTGCGTGCCTTTTTTAAAGCATACTTTCCAAACTTTATTTTTACATCATCAATCGCTTTATACAATTCGTTTTTCTTCGCAGCATCATCAAACAAACTGGTTTGTACAGGGTGATTGGTTAATTCGCTTAAACGCACTCCGAGTAATCTAACTGGATTTCCTTTTTTATAGAGCTTATCAAAAAGATCTCTCGCTACCGAAATTAATTCGTCATCTCTTAAAGTATAATCAATAGTTGTTTGTTTAGAAAAAGTTGAAAAATCTCCATAACGAATTTTTACTGCTATACATCCCGCCAGCTTTTCATCCTGTCTTAATTCAAATCCTACTTTTTCAATCATGCGTACCAATTCCGCTAAAAGAAACGACATCTCTATTTTGTTTTCATCAAATGTGTTTTCCGTAGATATTGATTTTGCTTCGTGATAAGGCTGAACAATCCCTTCGTGTAATCCCTGCGATTTTTGCCATAACTCCTGTCCGTACTTACCTAAATAAGCTACTAACAGTTTTTTGTCGTAAGCATTTATGTCATTTATTGTTGAAATTCCTAAAGCAAGCAAAGTCTGATATGTTTGTCCGCCCACACCGGGTATTTTATTCACTTTTAAAGGAGCCAGGTATTCTTTTTCAAATCCCGGCATTACCCTGATGTATCCATTCGGTTTAGCTTCATCAGTTGCAATTTTAGCCACCATTTTATTTGAAGCTAAGGCAAACGAAATAGGTAATTGGGTAGTATCAATAATTTGTTGTCGCAGGTCAATTGCCCATTGATATGGATCGAAGTATTTATCCATTCCCGTTAAATCCAGGTAAAACTCATCAATAGAGGCTTTTTCAAATAAGGGGGCTTTACCAGCAATAATGTCGGTTACCCATCGTGAATATTGGGTATAATCACCCCGGCTGCCTGGCAAAACGGTCGCATGTGGGCACAACTGCATCGCTTTTTTCATGGCCATTGCACTATGTATTCCAAATTTTCTTGCCTCGTAACTACACGCAGCAACCACTCCCCTTTCGCTATGGCCACCAACCAGTACAGGTTTGCCTTTAAGTGATGGATCTTTCAACACTTCAACCGACACAAAAAAACTATCGATATCAAAATGGGCAATATAGCGTTGGGGTTGGATCATAATTTTAAAAACAGGAGAAGTAACCACTTTAAACCTGGCTTCCTTAAATATTCGATTGCAAATTATTTGTAGTCTTTATTCATAAATTTCCAATAACCCATCAGGCAAATCAACATGAATCTGTCTTTTTTTCTGGTCAACTTTTAAAAGGCTTTTTTCATGAATGGGAATGAGCGCCTCGTTTCCATTAAGCATAATTTTACAAAGCACCTGCATAGGTTGTTCAATCACTTCAATTACATCTCCCAGATTTCTTCCTTTATCTATTATCATAAAACCTAGCAAACCTATGGGCGACGATTTACCGACATATTTATCAAAATCAGCTTTCAGCAACCACACTTCCCTGCGTGTAAGCCTCCGGGCGCTTTCCATCGAATTATAACCCTCCAGTTTCAGGTAAACTTCTGTATCGTTTTTAACCTTTGCGCTTTCAATAAAAAAAGGCAAAAAAGTTCCCTTGCCTTCTTCAATAAAAAGCGTTTCCAGGCCTTTCAACTCTGTTTTATTGCCAAGCGCATGTTCCAGAACCACTTCTCCGGTTAAGCCATGTGTACCTACAATTTTTCCTACACTGAAATAATCCTTCATTTGTACTTTATGAATTTTGAGTGCAATTTATTTAAACTAAAAGGAAGAATCTCAAGCAGGCATCTACGGAAAGGTTAAAGCACAAAAAAAGTCCCTAATTGCTTAGGGACTTTAAATCTTATTAAACCTTGTAATTAAGCTTCTGAATTGCTTTCAGTAGCCGGAGCTGCCGGAGCTGCTTCAACTTCTTTTTCTACTTTTCTAAAAACGGGTGGATTTCTCCTTGTACGTTGTGCTTTACGGTTTTCATCGCTACGCTTTCTTATCTGGGCTTCGTGTTCAGTATGCCAAACCTGGAATTTCTCCATTGCGGTAGCATCATCAAACAAACCTAATTTAACACCACGTAACAGGTGTTTCAGGTACAATACTCCTTTAAAGGAAAGTATTCTGCGAACAGTATCAGTTGGTTGCGAGCCTTTGTGCAACCACTCTAATGCTTTCTGACGGTCTAACTGTATAGTTGCCGGTACTGTTAATGGATTGTAAGTTCCGATTTTTTGAATAAACTTACCATCTCTTGGAGCACGTGCGTCGGCTACTACTATAAAGTAGAAAGGACGCTTTTTGCTGCCGTGTCTCTGCAGCCTCATTTTTACTGGCATCTTAAATAGAAATTTAAATGCGGTTAATTAATATTGGTTTTCGCCTGCAAATGTAATATGTAATGTTATACCCACCAATTTTAAAAAACTTCTTTTAAACTTAAAAACTAAAAAGGCAATTTTTTAGTTTTTATTCAACAATCCGCTGGTTTTAAGGGATTTTTTTTTGGTTCCAGCTTAAATACTTTACCAGGCTTTTGTTGCGTCGCACACTTGTACGGCAACAAATAGGGCAGCAACCTATTAAAAGTTTGTAACTGAGGTTTAAAGGGTGGTAATATACAACTCATAATTGTTGCTCACGGTACTACCAGTACAAGTGAGTGACACAACGATGTTTAATTAAAATACAAATGCCGGCGCATAAAACTATATAAAATTGCAAAACTCTTTTTATTCAGTTCAAAACATTTAATGGCGGGGCAAAACAATTTTTATCTTTCTAATTTAAAAGTTTTCCTACCGCTCCAACAGAAAAATGAGGTGGGAACAAATTTCCACAAGTATTATTTATTTTCTTATAACATTAATCTTTAAGAAGAATTTACAGGAAATATTTTCAGATTTAATTAAATAGGGGCTGGCACGTAAATGATATATAAAATCATGTATCAAATAATTTTTTCAATCGAGAAATCTATGCCCTTAATGACTGAAAGTGTAAGTGAGCGCCCTGTTTCAAATTCTGTTTTTAATATTAACCAACCCAATACAATAATATGCTTTTCCCATTTAAGATGGGATTTTGTTTACCAACGCCCTCAACATTTACTATCGCGTTTTGCAAACAAATACAAGGTTTTTT
>JBBSJX010000160.1:0-8554 GCA_038256825.1 Chitinophagales bacterium | reverse complement strand
ATATCACCGCCCAAACTTCCTATAGCTCCACCAATAGCCATATTGCGTGCAGTGCCGTTTTGTGTAAACCAGCTATTGCGCAAAGCATCATCGGGCAATTGAGCTTTAGCAATAAAAGTTGAAGAAATGATGGCGGCAACTAAAACAATTTTTTTCATACCACTATTTTATAAAACATTGAAGGTGAAAAAAAAGCAGGAATGAAACACACCTGCTTTTTTATAGGAAAACTTTAAACATTATCTAAATCAAAAATAATTTAATTACGCGGAGGCCGTGGCGTGCTGGTGCTACTGCCGGTGCTGTTATATCCACCACTTCTACCGCCAGAGTTGTTACTGGGTGTTGTGGTTGGTTCAATAGTTCTGGCGGGTCTTTCGTAGCTGCTTCCATTACTATTACTGTTATTGCCGGGGTTTGTAAATACTTGCTTTACTAAATTTCCAAACCTGCTATTCGGCACTTCTCCACTAGTATTCCTGTTACTATTGCTGTATTTATTGTTCGTATAAGTTGAGAGGTTACTCTTGCCGGTGGCTCCGCTATAAACTTTTGGATTTTTGTAGTAGATTACCGGGTAGGAAGGGGAGTAATATCCACCGTAGCCATAAAAATTTCTATTGTTAAAACCATTGTATCCATAAGTATTGTAACCATAAGGATTAAAACCATAAGGCGAGTTCCAATTATTTAACGAATAAAGGTTTTTGTTGTAATAGTTGTTATTGTAAATGTTGTAGTCGTAACGGTAATCAAACCTGCTGTCGTACCAGTAGCTGTAATCATCAATCATTTGCCACCTGTCGCGGTTTTGCACTTTCATGCGTAAAAAGCGATCGTCCTCGTAAGTTAAATTTTCCTGGTAACGGTCGCGGCGGTCTTCAGTTCGTGCATAAGTAGAAACTTCTTTAGCCGGAGAATAATAAACGTCATCTGGTGTTTGAGCTGCTTTATAAGCAGTTGAACAACTGGTAAAAACTACTGCCGATATTGCTATGAGTAATAATGTGTGTTTCATGATGACATGTTTTAAAGGGTGTTAATTAAGTCGAAGTTACTACTTTTGTTCCCTGCGTAAAAGCTTCTGCATTTTACCGACAAATATTTTGCCAGAAAAGTTAAAAAGTTTGCGATTTAGTTAATGTATATATAAATAAAATATTTATTGCACTTAACCCTTGCTGCAATAAAAAAATAGCACTACACAATGAGTAAAGAGATCACTTCACGGGAGCAGGATTACTCCCAATGGTACAACGATTTAGTTATTAAAGGAGGATTAGCCGACTACAGCGCCGTTAGGGGTTGTATGGTTATAAAGCCTTATGGTTTTGCCCTATGGGAAAATATGCGTGATGTATTAGACAAAATGTTTAAAGATACCGGTCACCAAAATGCGTACTTCCCATTGTTTATTCCTAAAAGTTTTTTAAGTAAAGAAGCTGCGCATATTGAAGGATTTGCCAAGGAATGTGCCGTGGTAACGCATTACCGGTTAAAAAACGATCCGGATGGAAAAGGTTTGGTGGTTGACCCGGAAGCAAAACTGGAAGAAGAACTTATTATTCGCCCAACAAGTGAAACCATCATTTGGAATACATATAAAAGCTGGATTCAGAGTTACCGCGATCTTCCTTTATTAATTAACCAATGGGCCAACGTAGTGCGCTGGGAAATGCGTACCCGTTTGTTTTTGCGAACTGCGGAGTTTCTTTGGCAGGAAGGACATACGGCACATGCTACTTCTGCTGAAGCCGTAGCTGAAACACGACAGATGTTAGACATTTATGCTGAATTTGCCGAGGAATGGATGGCTATGCCGGTTATAAAGGGTGTTAAAAGTGTGAATGAACGTTTTGCCGGTGCAGTTGATACTTATTGCATTGAAGCACTTATGCAGGATGGAAAAGCTTTACAGGCGGGCACCTCCCACTTTTTAGGACAGAATTTTGCCAAAGCCTTTGATGTTAAGTTTAGCGATAAAGAAAACAAACTGGATTATGTTTGGGCTACCAGTTGGGGTGTGAGCACCCGTTTAATTGGTGCTTTGGTAATGGCCCACAGTGATGATGATGGCCTGGTTCTTCCACCCAAATTAGCACCCATCCAGGTGGTAATTGTACCCATTTTTAAAGGCGATGAGCAAAAGCAGGCAATTGACGAAAAGGTAAATGTATTGGTGAAGGAATTAAAGACAGCCGGTGTAAAAGTGAAATACGACGATAGCGAAAACTCCAGGCCGGGATGGAAGTTTGCCGAATACGAAATGAAAGGTGTGCCGGTACGTATTGGAATAGGAGCACGTGATATTGCAAACAATGTGGTTGAAGTTGCCCGCCGCGATACAAAGGAGAAGATGAGTATGCCTATGGATGGATTGTCTCAAAGCATTATTGAACTTTTGGATACCATACAGGCAAATATTTACAATAAAGCACATGCCTACCGTAAAGAACATATAACCGAAGCCAATACGTGGGAGGATTTTTTAAACCTTTTAGATAATAAAGGGGGTTTTATTTCGGCGCATTGGGACGGTACACCTGAAACGGAAGATAAAATAAAGGAGCTTTCAAAAGCAACAATCCGTTGTATACCATTAAACAACCACGCAGAAGCAGGTGCCTGTATTTTATCAGGTAATCCATCAAACGAGCGGGTATTGTTTGCGAGGGCCTATTAATTTATCTGCTCGCTTGTTCATCATCTTGTATTTTCCATATATTTAGTCAAACTAAACCAAACTAACTATTATGGATTTTACAGCACAAACCCAACAACCTCAAACACCTCCTAAAAACTGGTTGGTAGAGTCGATTTTGGTAACTATTTTTTGCTGCCTGCCTTTTGGCATTGCAGGAATTGTTTTTGCCACGCAGGTAAATAGTAAACTGGCTAGCGGCGATTACCAGGGTGCAGTAAGTGCATCAGAAAATGCAGCCAGGTGGACAAAAATTGGATTTTGGATAGGTATTATCAGCGTTATTCTATGGGTGGTATTTGTATTGTTTTTTGGAGGGATGGCTATGATGTCAAATATGCGCAACGAATATTAGAATGAGCAAGGCTTTTAAATTAATATTAATAAGTACAACAGTGTCGGCAGTGGCACTGTTGTACTTTTTTACAGATGTTGGTACAGCTAAATATTTACCTCGTTGCCCGTTTAATTATTTAACGGGTTTATTTTGCCCTGGGTGTGGATCGCAGCGTGCATTTGCTGCTCTTTTGCATGGACATTTATTAGCCGCCGGCAAGTTTAACCTCCTGTTTATTGTTTGCGCTCCTTTAATTATTTATTCCGCCTTAATTACTTTAATAAATGCCTTTTCAACCAGGCAGTTTTCTCAAAAAATATTTTATTCTCCACTGTTTGTAAAAGGGTTGTTAGCCATTGTGATTTTTTTTTGGGTGGCGCGAAACCTGCCTTTATATCCTTTTTATTTGCTGGCTCCTCATAGTTAAATTGTTGGCCGACATTGGTTCGTAATTCATCATCGTTGTAGCCTGACCGACTACTGGCGGTTCATTCACTTGTGCCACAAATTATGGTGGAGCTTTACCCTATTTTCGCATAGTTATGCGGTGCTTATTTTTAATTTTCTGGCGCATGATGTTATACAAGTACAAGAGTGCGACGCAAGTAAAGCCTCATAGAATTACAAAAGCCGGGCTCCAAAAAACAACTATTATTTTTAACGTGGTTTGTGTTTATAAAAACCCTTAAAGTTGTGACGTTAAATGGTTGTAGTCAGATATAACGGCAACCAAAAATTCTTTTGGTTCAAAATGGCGGCTACGAATATTTAATACCGTTTCTACTTTTTGCTGTGCCTGTTGCGCCAATTCATAATTTCCGCTGCGGTTTACATTATTTAAAATTTCTTTTATCAGTTGAACATCCTGGTCCTTTAAATGGATGACCTCGGGGTAGCTTACCTGGTAATTGCCGGTGGCCGGCGCATAAAATGTTTCAGAAAAATAGGTACGCGGTTTTGTTTTAACCAAAACAGTTCCCGCTAATATATCGCCCAGCCGTTGTTTTTTTTGCGTTACTGCTACTAAAATCAACGCAATTATTCCGCTGGTTAAAGTAAAATCCACAATACGAAAAACCCAGCGTATAAGGTATTGGCTTAAGTTTGGCTGCTCACCATTTAAGCTGACTACCTTAATGCCCATCACCTTTTTACCCACACTTTGCCCGTTTAATAAAAGCTCGCTTGCCAGGTCGTAAAACACAACCGGTATCATTAAAAACACAGCTGCCCAGGGGAAACTGCTAAAAAATCCTTCTAACCTTGAAAAACCTATGGCAACTATTACCAGGATAACATAGGCAAACAAAACCAACCAATCCAAAATGCGACCCACAATCCGGTCGCCGAGGCTACCAAGATCATATTCCAGTTCAATATTTTGCGGTGTTACTATGCTAATGGTATTCATTATTACAATTTTCGAGTGCAATTAAAATTAAATATGCTGTATCTCCATAAAAATATGTGTAACAATAACCTGGCAAGCTGGCTTAAATTTTAAGATTACAGAAATTAGTTGTTGCTGCAACTTTTATTTATTTTACTTACATTTGAAAACACAAAAATAGTTTCACATGCAGGAAGCTTATATAGTAGCAGGTTACCGCACAGCAGTAACCAAAAGTAAAAAAGGTGGTTTTCGTTTTACCCGCCCCGACGACCTGGCCGTTACAGTTATTAAAGGTTTAATGGCATCGGTACCGCAAGTGCAGGGTATTATGGTTGATGATGTAATTGTTGGCAATGCCGTACCCGAAGCAGAGCAGGGTTTGCAGGTGGGAAGAATAATTGCCGCAAGAGCTTTGGGATATGAAGTGCCGGGCTTGACCATAAACCGTTATTGTGCCAGCGGGCTAGAAAGCATTGCCATTGCAACAGCAAAAATAAGAATGGGTATGGCAGACTGTATAATTGCCGGTGGAACGGAAAGTATGTCGATGGTGCCAACGGCAGGGTGGAAAACGGTGCCCGCTTATTCTATTGCTTCGGATGAACCTGATTATTACCTTAATATGGGTTTAACTGCCGAAGCAGTTGCCAGGGAATATAAAGTGAGCCGCGAAGACCAGGATGCTTTTAGTTATAATTCGCACCAGAAAGCGATGAACGCCATACAAAGCGGTTATTTTAAGGAAGGTATTTTACCTATTACCGTTGAGCAGGTTTACCTTGATGAGAAAGGAAAAAAGCAAACAAAGAATTATGTTGTTGATACAGATGAAGGCCCCCGTGCAGATACCAATATAAAAGCGCTGGCCGGGCTAAAACCTGCCTTTGCCGCAGGTGGTGTTATAACGGCGGGTAATTCGTCGCAAACCAGCGATGGAGCGAGTTTTGTAATGGTTATGGGCGAAAAAATGATGAAGGACCTAGGTCTTCAACCCATAGGAAGACTGGTTGCATGTGTGAGTGCCGGGGTGCATCCACGTATTATGGGAATAGGTCCCGTAGCTGCGGTGCCCAAGGTTTTAAAACAGGCAGGCATGAGTTTAAACCAGGTAGATCTTATTGAATTGAATGAAGCCTTTGCCAGCCAGTCGTTAGCAGTTATCAGGGAACTAAGTTTAAACCCCGACATTGTAAATATTAATGGCGGCGCTATTGCTTTGGGTCATCCGCTGGGATGTACGGGAAGCAAATTAACCGTGCAGATTTTGGGCGACCTTAAACGCCTGGATAAAAAATATGGAATGGTTACCGCATGTGTTGGTGGTGGCCAGGGAATTGCAGGAATAATTGAACGTATGTAAGATTACCAGGAATAGATGAACAAATTATGGTTTTGATTAAAAAGGCTTCGCTCAGTGGCGAAGCTTTTTTATAGGTATAATTTTGAAAATATTTAAAAGGGTTTTTATGAAAGCAATAGTATTACACGATAAGGAACAGCCATTAAAATGGGAAGAAGCCAGTAAGCCTGTTCCAACTGCTGGCGAAGTTTTAGTAAATATCAAAGCTGCTTCGTTTAATCACCGCGATTGGTGGATACAAAAGGGGCAATATGCGGGTCTTCGATACCCTATAATTTTAGGAAGTGATGGAAGTGGTGTGGTGGTGGAAACAGGAGCAGATGTAGATACCAGTTGGATGAATAAGGAAGTAATTATAAACCCCGGAATGAACTGGGGAGATAACCCTGCCTATCATGGTAAGGATTTTAAAATATTAGGATTACCCGATAATGGCACCTTTGCAGAATACGTAAAAGTACCCGCTGACTATCTTTATGAAAAGCCTGCCTACTTAACATTTGAAGAGGCTGCAGCTATTCCATTGGCAGGCTTAACAGCTTACCGGGCATTATTTACCAGGGGGCAGGCTAAACAAGGGGATAAAATTTTAATAACCGGAATTGGTGGTGGTGTGGCTTTAATGGTATTAAAAATGGCACTTGCTATTGGAGCCGAAGTGTATGTAACATCGGGAAGTGATGAAAAAATTGAAAAAGCCATTGCTTTAGGTGCAAAGCTGGGTGTTAATTATAAAATGTCGGGCTGGTATAAATTATTTCAATCGGCAGTGGATGGATTTAATTTAATTATTGATAGTGCAGCAGGTGATGATTTTAAACACTTTGCAGAGTTGGCAAAACCTGGTGGCAGCATTGTATTTTTTGGTGGTACGCAAGGCCCCATAACCACTTTAAATCCTCAAAAAGTATTCTGGAAACACCTTTCCATTATGGGTACAACAATGGGCACGCAGCAAGAGTTTGCAAGTATGATTTCCTTTTTTAAAGAAAGAAAAATCGTACCGGTTATCGACGAAGTTTTTCCTATGCAGGATGCTGAAAAGGCCATACGAAAAATGGATGATGCCAGCCAGTTTGGTAAAATAGTATTAACTGCTGAAATTTAAGCAGTTAGCCCACTGCTAATAAAAGAATAAGTAATTTTCAATAATGGATATCACAATTAATACCCCGGCGTTATTGTTTCCGGCAATCAGTTTAATTATGCTGGCCTATACCAATCGCTTTTTGGCGTTGGCCAGTGTTGTAAGGTCGTTGCATGCACAGTATAACGCCGGGGATAAAAAATCAATTATTCACAAGCAGATAAAAAACCTGAAGTACCGGTTAAGGCTTATTAAAAATATGCAGGCATTGGGGGTTTTTAGTTTCATCAGTTGCCTGCTTTGTATGTATTGTATATACGCCAACATCATGCTTTGGGCACATATACTATTTGCTATCGCGATGTTATCCTTTACTTTTTCGCTCCTACTTTCGCTGCTTGAAATTAAGCTTAGTACCAAAGCGCTCGAACTCCAGTTAAGCGATATAGAAGGTCTTGAAGATCCCACCCTGGTAAAATATATTAAAAGCAAGTTTGAACGTGAATAGATTTATTGGAGTCAAATCTTTATTTTCCGTTCTTAAATATTTGAATGGATAAGAAGCCGAAGCTGAGTCTTTTTGATTTTACCATGATTATGGTAAGCCTGGTAATTGGAATGGGTATTTTTAGAACACCTGTAAATGTTGCACAGGCCGTTCAAACGCCAGCAGTATATTTTGCAGCCTGGATAGCCGGGGGACTCGTGGCACTTTGCGGTGCATTAACTTATGCAGAGATCGGTTCGCGTTTCCCGGTGCTGGGAGCTTACTATAAAATTTTCTCTTACTGCTATCATCCCTCCATTGCCTTTGCTATCAACTGCATTATTCTGGTTTCAAACGCAGCTTCCTTAGCAGGGGTAGCTTTAATAGGGGCGGAGTATATTACCAAAGTTATTTTGCCCAATGCTACCGATGTTCAATTTATTCAAATAGCGATCGCAATATTTTCCATCGTGCTTTTTTATGGTATTAATTTGCTGGGTTTAAAAATGAGTGCCAAGGCACAAAATATACTTACCATCATAAAGGTGTCTATGGTAATTTTGCTCATTTCACCTTTGTTTTTTATTGATGTACAAACCCCTGCTATACTACAGCAGGTGGCTATAAGTAATCCCACGCTTGCTGAATACCTTAAGGCATTTGGGATTGGGTTGGTGGCTGTATCCTTTACCTATGGCGGATACCAGCAAACCATCAATTTTGGTGCTGATGTTCATGAGCCGCGCAAAAATATTCCCCGTGGTATTTTCATAGGCATCTTTATTATTATCAGCCTGTATTTTTTAATTAATTACGCTTACGTTCAGGTAATCGGTTTTGAAAATTTGAAAGATGCAAAGGGGATAGCAGCCATAATGGCTTCGCATGTGTTTGGCGATGCTGCCGGGCGTATTTTATCAGTGTTATTATTCCTGTCGGTGCTAGCTTATGTAAACGTTTTGCTTATGAGCAATCCTCGTGTAATGTATGCCATGAGCGAAGACAAAGTTTTGCCCTCCATATTTTTAAAAACCAATACCCGCACCAATGTGCTGGTTACCTCGCTCAGCGTTTTTGCAGGCATGTGCGTACTCATTGTTTTCTGGGCAAAGGAGTTCGACGAAATTTTGAGCTTCACCATATTCCTGGATAGTATAGGGATGGCAACATCGGCGGCAACTATATTTAT
>JBBSJX010000159.1:0-8612 GCA_038256825.1 Chitinophagales bacterium | reverse complement strand
GCAATAGGGTGAACCATTGTAAGAAATGGTGGCTGATGGTGCTGCTGTTATTCCAATTGTTGTGGTTGTTTGATACTGGCTACATCCTCCTGCGGCAGCTATGGTATAGGTTACGGTGTAAGTTCCGGCGGTGCTTGATGATAAGGTTATATCACCTGTAGTTGCATTGATGGTTAATCCTGCTGTTGAAGCATAAGTACCACCCGTAGTTCCTGTTTGTGTAACTAAGGCAGTGCTTCCGCTTTTGCAATAGGGTGAACCGCTATAAGCAATGGTTGCTGAAGGTGCAGCGGTAACTGTTATTGTTGTGGTTGATGTTGAAATACATCCTCCGGTGCCGGTTGCAGTATTGGTTACGGTATAAGCTCCCGGTGCGCTGGAACCAAGTGTTATAGCGCCTGTTGAACTATTTAACGAAAGCCCTGCAGGGGTTACAGTAAATGTTCCGGAAGTAGCGCCACTGTTCAAAGTTTTAGTAACAGTGCCGCCGTTGCTGCAATATGTTGAACCAGGATAACTGAAACCTGATGAAACATTGCATGCTTCACCCACAGTATAGTCTCCCATTACAGAAATGTTGCTCCCTCTTATACCAGTGGTGGTATTTGTGCCGGTTAATAAGGGATACGACCATGATGAACCATTGTACGCTGCAAGGATCTCCGTATCAGGATTGAACGATGCATAGTTATCGGCAACATTCCATGCAAAAGAAATATCAGCTGCGGTAAAACCAGCAGCCCCTGATACAGGCTTAGCCAATGTATAGTAGCGTTTAATGGCGCGGCCGGTTTGTATAGTTGAACTTGCAAGATTGGGATGATACAATGCAGAAGCGCCTGCAATAAAGCTTCCAACAGCAAAGCCGGTAGCCGAATTTAAAGTAACTGGTGAGTAATACTGCGCACCGCCAATCTCAAAAGTTGCAGCAGCGGAGGCTAAATATTTTTGCAGATTCCCATTTACCCAGCCAGTGGTGGTACCTGCTCCTGAAATGGAACCTCCTGAGGGAATGATAACCTTATAGGAGCCGGTTATTATTTTGCCAAGTGTAAAAGTAAGCGTGCCGTTAATGTTAAGGTCGCTGGATAGGTTAATACTGCCGAGGCTTTTGTTTGATATAAAATTGTTGAATGCTCCTGTAGAATTGATTGTTTGTACACCTGATCCGGTAAACGAAATAGTACTGCCGGTGTTGGTAAAGGTGCCGCCAGACATGGTCCAGTTACCTTTAACGTTGTGCGTAAAGCTTCCGGCAGTAAAAGTTCCGGCGCTCAGGTTAAAATTGTTTCTGATAGTTAAAGCGGCACCGGCAGTTTTTGTTCCTGTAGTTGAAATGGTAAGATTACCATAAGAAGTTGATGTAGAAATTGCCTGCGTAACACCTGCATACTCTACTGTGCTAAGTGAATCTAAATTATAGTTTGCAAATGCAGGCACCGTGTTGCTGCCGCCTATTTTAAGGGTACCGCCATTTGCAATGGTCAGTGTGGCACCGGTATTTGACGAGATGGTAGCGCTACCCATATCAAGTATGCCACTGGTCACCGTAACATCATCGGCTTTAGTAATATTTTTGGATAAAGTCGCTACTGCGTTTGCCGACTTTGCAATTTCAATCGAGGCAAGGTCAAAGGATGCTGCAGAACCTGTAATTACCGATGCTACGCTGCCTGTCATAACCAGGGAGCCAGCCGACGCATCTATCGTACCATTATTGGTGAAGTTGTGCGATACATAAAAGTCGCTGTTAGTTAAAATGCTAACTGAAGATGCTATAAAAAAGTCGTAAAAGGTGCTATTTGGGCTACCGGTTAGTTCACTTAGTGACGAGTTCATGGTAAAAGTGGATGTGCCACCATTAAGTGTGCCGTTGCTTTCAATATCACCGTTAACTACATAGCTGAAACTGCCTGCGTTAAACACCCCCGTCTCTGCAACAGTAAAATCACCCGCCATCGTCCATCCTGTTAAGGGGGTTACACCCGTAGTGTTGGATATCATAACATTGGTAAGTGTAGTTGGCGTTCCCGTAAAAGTGATAGCACCTGTACCACCAAAAATTACAGTTCCGGTACTACTGAAAGTTGTTCCTGCCAGGGTATAATTTTTTGAGCTGGAGGGTATGAAATTTAACACGCCGCTACTGGTAACGATTCCATTGTTGGTGAATGAGCCAAAAACGTTATGAGTTGAAAACCCGCCATTAAATTTTGCTCCGCTGGCTACATTAAAGGCTACGAAAATGTTCCAGTCAACGCTTGGATTTATACCAGCCGTATTATTTACGTTAAGCGTAGCAAAGGCGGGTGTGCTGGTAGAATTAAGTACCGGAGAAACCGAGCCGTTAAAGTTAAGTACGCCGCTCGAATTTGATACCAGGGCATTTACAAGCCTGATGGTTTGCACCACATTTCCTGAAAAATTGGTAATTCCATTACTTATGAGCGAACCATTATTGGTAAGATCTCCATTAAGGGTAGCCGTTCCGCTTCCTCCATCAAATGATGCCCCGGTTGCAATTCTTAGCGTGCTGTTGTAAATAATGTTACTGCCCGTTACAGAATAACTTCCATATATGGTGCATGTTGAAAATGTAGTGTTTCCCGAAATGGTTTTGTTTGCGCCTTCAAATAAAACAACGCTTGTTCCTGCTACAAATGATCCATTGTTTATCCAGTTGCCATACAGATCAATAGTGAATGCTCCTGCACTCAAACTTGCACCTGTATTAATAGTTATGTTTCCGTTGATAAGAGCAGAAGCAGACAGTGTTTTTACATTTGCCCCACCGTTGCTAAAAACAATGTTTCCATAATTCACACCTGCAATAGCCTGGGCAAGTGTTCCATTGTATTCAGTAGTGCTTGCCGGGTTTAAAGCATAGCTTGAAAAATTTGCAGGAAAATTGCTAGCCCCACTCAATTTAAGAACGGCCCCGCTCAAAATTGTAAGCGAACCACCTACAGAGTTCCTGTTGCTGCTATAATTGCCTATATCAAAGGTTCCTGAATTTACAGCAAGGTTACCGTTTACAAACAGGTTGCCGGAAAGAATCGCTGTTCCCGCAGCCTTATTGATTGTTATATTATTGAATGTGGTTGAGGAAATATTTTGTACCCCGGTTCCGTTAAATACAATGCTGCCATTAGAAGAGATGTAATTCCCGTTATTGTTCCAGTTGCCGCCAACATTGGTAGTAACACCATTATTATTAAGCGTGGCACCTGGGGCTATTGTTATATTGCCTGATACGGTTAGTGTGGCATTCAGTACAAAGTCACCTGTAGCTACCGAAAGATTACCTGCCACGGTGGTAAGCGTATTTAGCGAACCCGTGCCTGAAGATTTAGAAATGGTCAGGTGGTTATAAGGTACAGCAGCTACCAATTGAGTGGCACTTCCATTATATTGTACAGTACCGCTACCGGCTGTAAAGGTGCCGCTTGTATAAATAAAATCTGTACCAATATTAATGTTACCAGAACCTGCAAATGCAATGTTAGCCCCGCCAGACTGACTTAATGAACCCAAAATATTAATAGTGCCTGCCCCTACGTTCAGGTTTATTGCATGACCATTCGTTCCATCACTTAAATAAAGGTTACCGTTTACGGTTATGGTTTGATTATTAACGTTTAGATTATGGGTAACGTTTGAACTCCAGGTGCCGCTTATGTTACCGGTTACTGTTAACGATGCCGGGCCAGGTGAGGTAAGTGATAGGGATACCGCTTGTACGCTGCCCAGCACTAAGTTTTTAATAGTAGCACTGTTGTTAATGGCAGGTTGATTGCTTAATGTTGCAGTGCCAATTTCAACAATATCGTTTACGCCGGGTGGTAATGATGGACTGCCTTGTATAGAAGCCCAGTTACCAGCTGTAAACCAATCGCTGCTTACAGAGCCAGTCCATCTAACTACGTTAGCATCATCTGAAAAAGTCCAACGTGTATTTATTGATGTTAAACCCGTTTGCTCTACATAATTAGTTGTTGAATTAGACGCCGATTTGCCAGCATTTGACCATACAGAACCGTTGTATTTCCAAAGCTGCATAGCACTTTCACTGTTTCCGCTTAATTCGTCGTCTTCATAATGTAAACGTAGCGATGCGAAATAAGTACCTGATGGAATTACAATATCATATTGCCGGTTAATGGATCCGCCAAATGGAAAATCGTTTATTGCTCCTTTTGTCACTTTCACTGTAATAGTGCTAACCCCTGTAACACTTGCAAAAGTGATGGTATTATCAGGTCCTTCAAAAGTGTACGCCTGGCCTGTTGTAAATGTATGTGTGCGTTGTATATTGCCTAAAATGATGCCGTTACCGCTGCGGGTATTTGTTATTGTAAGCGTATTGCTACCAGTAATCATCGCGCCATTCAACATGTTTAAAACAGGTACAGATATATTGCTTAATAAAGTAACCTGGTTGGTGGCTAAATTTTTATTTATTGTAAGTATATTAAAAGTGGTTACACCGCTTACAGTTGCATTTGCTGATCCCGATAAGGTAATGGTACTTGCCCCTGGTACAAATGTTCCGTTTTTTATCCAGTTACCTGAAAGGTTATGGGTAAATGCCCCGGCATCAAAAGTTGTGGAGATTAAAATAGCAATATCGCCATTTATGGTAAGAGCGCCTGCAGCCGTTTTTGTGTTAACTCCCGATAAAGTAAGGTGATGGTATGTACCGCTTAGTATATTTTGTGATGAGGTGCCATTGTAATTAACTGTGTTGGGAGTGGAGGACGTAATATTAAGCACACCTGCCGCTTTTATAAAAGTGTTTGCAATGCCCAGCTCCGCATTGGTTGACAACTGTAGCGATGTACCATCGATAGTAACATTATATAGATTGGCAGTTCCGTTTAGTGTACTTGTTCCTTTAAACGTGGCAGTGCCCGCCGATGCAGTAAAGGTTCCGCTTACATCAAGCGAAGCGCCTATTGAAAAATTTGATGTAGTACTTATGGTTCCTGGGGCAGTCAACGCATTAAGCACAATGGTTCCTGCACCGGTTATGGTTTTTGATGTTCCTTTTAAAGTGATCGTTCCTGCAGTGGCCGTTAGTGTTCCCGATACGGACAAATTACCGGCAAGTGTAAAGCTGCTGGCAGTGCTGATGCTACCTGTACAGGTAAGGTTATCGAAGATCATGCCTGTACCACTAATAGCTTTTCCAGCGCCTGCCATGGTAAAGGTACTTCCCGGTATATCAGTAAACGATCCGCCACCTGTAGTGGAAAAGTTACCATTAACGGTAATGTTTGTTCCTGCTGCCGAGGAGTTGTTGGATACACTTATGATAAGATCATTAAATGAATATAAACCTGAGCCACTGATCAACGTTCCTGCTCCATTCAGCGTAAAGCTTCCTGTATTGCCATTCACTGTTCCGCTGTTTACCCAGTTACCTGTAACTATATGCGCAAAACTGCCACCATTAAATGTTGTTGCTGTACCAATAGTTACACTGCCGTTTATAGTTATGATTGATCCAGCGTTATAGCTGACTGTATTTGCAGTATTCACGTTACTGGTAAAATTACCCGCAATGGTAAATGCTGCTGTTGGCAACGTTTTAACCACATCACCTGCTAAGCCGCTCAGGGTAAGGTTACCGTAGGTTTGAGAACTTACGGTTTGGTTGTTACCATTATACTCTAGGGTGCTGGTTAACCCAAGTGTATTGGTAATATAATTTGAAGGAAAGTTAGTAGTGCCACCCAATTTTACGAAAGCTCCGTTTGACACATTAAGCGCTCCTCCTGCTACAGTAGTGCCACGGTTGGCTGTGTATGATAATAGGTCCAGCGTAGCTGAGGTAACATAAATATTACCTCTCGCAGAGGTAGCCGAATTAAGTGCAGGTAAATTTCCAGCAAGTGTTTTTACAAGTGATCCACTTATTTTTAAAGTGGAATAAATGAGGGTATTGCTAATGGTTTGATTTATGGTAGAGGCGCTATATTCTATTGTACTACCTGCGCTTACTGTGGGAGAAACCGTTGTGTTATAATTTCCGGCAAAAGTGCTTGCATTTACTTTTAAGATCCCGGCCGAACCAATGGTCATGTAACCGGTTACAGTATACGTTGGGCTTTCATTAGGGTTTAATGTTCCACTAACAGTTAATCTATTTGATGTTCCGGTAAGGTTAATATTTGTATTTAGTGTAGTGGTAGTACCTGCTGAAATGACAAGTTTTCTAAAGTTAGTATTAGCCGGACCGTTAATTGTGGAGGCGGCCCCTGCCATGGTAATTTTTGAGCCGGTAGCAAGCCCATTGTATGCGCCTGAATTGTACCAGTTTCCTATAACCTTGAATGTGTTTGAATTTTGATTTATCGTACCATTGGAAGCTATGGTTACGTTGCCAGACACAGTTAAGCTGCCGGATAGCGTTAGGGAGCTTACTTTTCCTCCCCCCACAGTTAGTGTTTTACAAACGGATGTAGCCGAGATGGTGGGCTGAAAAGCCCCGGTAAAATTTCCGTCACCAATTATGGCATCCGTGCCGGATGTAGGTATGCCCGATGTCCAGTTGGCGGTAGTTGCCCATGCAGTGCTGGTGGAGCCAGTCCAGCTTGTAGACTGCCCGAATGAAACCTGACATAACAACAACAGTATTAATGCAATAAATGAGGTTTTAAAAGTAGGGCATTGTACAATAAACATTATTTTATTGGGCTTCATAGGTAAGGATTAAATCATTTTTGGAATTATTCCAAAAATGGGAACATGAATCTGAAACGCAATGTTTGCTTTTTTATTGTCGGGCCGGTTGAAGATTGGTCAGATACTTTTTTACCGGGCTTTTCAATTACAGAATAAGAGCGTTTCACTAATAATATCTGCACCCGCCAAATAATGTATATCCTAATTCTATAAAAATTTTTTCAGGTACAGTTATATGTACCATACCAACGATCTTTTTTGATATTTGTTGTTTAAAACAATAATGAAAGGGAAATAAGCACCTTAATAAATACAATGTCATTAACTAAAGTGCAAAAATTATTTTTTCTATGAGACCAGCATTAGTATTTCATTGCGACAAATGTTGCGACGCTCCGTTCGACCACATCTTTTCATGGCGTCTACTATGCAAAAGATGCCCCCAAAAAGGCAGGACTGACGCATGAAAGTATAAGGTACAAGTGAGTGACACAACCGGAGCTGAATGAAGAAAAAATGTTCGTTCCCCAAAAAAATAAAATTTGTAATGCGCCCCACCATTATGAGTTATTATTCCCGGAGATCTATATAATTTTACTATTGCAGGAGTTACTGTTAACGGAGTTTTATTTACAAAACACTTACTTTAACAGCAAGTAAAAAAGTATTTAAAACAAATTGTTGAAGTATACTTTTGTTGGCTGCAAGGGCAGTCTACTCAATTTCATATTCATTTTAAAAGTCCGTCGCTCCTGTTATTCAAGTAAAACAACCTTTCCAAAAATAGACGATCCAATTCTGTGAGGAGCTTGGGGTGAAACTCCCCTTGCTTACCCGACTGTGCGCTGGCTTTATGTTTATTTCTGAAACATCAATTTTTCTAAATTAATCTTTCCACAAGGAATTTCTTTATCGTTAATCCTATAAACAAGATTTTGGCCATTTATGCTAAGTCCTGTTCGCAATATACCGCCTAATCCACTTTTAGATAGTGTCACAACATAAAAACCACTTGATTCTTTTGGATTAATCGTTCTTGTTAACGAAGACGATTTATGAATACCATTATCTAAAAAAGATTTTAATGCCAAACCATAGTCGTACAAGGGTGCTTTATCAATTGTCATTGTATCGGAAGGAAGAAGTAATTTTATATAGTTGCCCGATGAAGATGGAATCTCAAATGTATCTGAAGGAAAATCAATTGCCAATTTAAGAGGACTAAATGTTTCATTGATTATTTGAGTCCAAAATATAGCATAAATATATTTCTTGCCATTAGGGTTAGTGTAGTTTATTGCACTTTTTGGAAAGCTGTTTTGGATTATTAGACGTGCACCATTAGACTCTGTATATTCATATCGAGTGTTAAAATAATTTTCTTTATGGTTTTTTAATGGCTTTTGACTTTGGACATTTTTTGTCGAATTAAAAGTCTCTTTATTAATTGTATCTGTCTTTGAATTATTGCCTTGCGTGCAGGAAAAAAGTCCTGTTGTAGCCATAATTACTATTGTTATACTTTTTTTCAATTTTAATTTTGCCTAAAGTGACGCACCACGTTAACGGCTTGGCGTTGTGGCGGTATTTTTTGTTCCTTCTGCCCACAACTGAAGCCGATTAAAGATATAGAGTTTAATAGTTTCTACTGCTGCATCATTTATAACATCAAGCTGGAACTGCCGATGAATAGCGAACTGCTGCTGATTGCTCCAATCCCGCCAGAAGAAGCGGGAAAGGCTGTGTTGCCGACATATTGCCAAACCGATGTGTGTGTCCAGCGAAGCTGCTGTTGTGATGAGAGTAGGCCTCTCGTTGGGAGAAGCGAGCAACCTTCACCATCAAACCCGTTGCATGCTTTTGTGGCCCTAAGGGGTTGGGTGGTGAACGATGCAGCAGGTGCGTATGTAAGAGTCGAACGTATG
>JBBSJX010000158.1:0-8699 GCA_038256825.1 Chitinophagales bacterium | reverse complement strand
TCGCTTTCTATGCGAACCGGCACTTTGTTTTGGTCATCGCTAACCCAAACCGTCATTTTTTCGCCTCCTTCAAACATAGATCCTTTCACGAGCAGGGGCTTAAACTTGATGGTTTTAAATTTACCATAACGGGTTTTAATGGTTTCCTTGCCGAGGTAGCGAACGTACATATGAAACACCTCGTTATCCATAAACAGGTCGAAGGGAATTTTATCATCTACCTTATAATTATCAAAATTTATGTTACGAGCATAATAAACAGCACTAATAACATCCTGTATGCAGTTGGTAACCTTGTACACACCATCAGTTGTTATAGCTGCATTGGTGGCTTGATTAAAGGTTACGTTTTCATATTTTTTATATCCACCCTCATCAATGTTGCGGATAAATTTATAAGGCTGTAAAGTGGCCGTATCAAAATAACTTTCGTAGCGATCACGCACCTTAAAAATCCAATCGTATTTTGAATTGGTAACACCCGTACCAACCACATGGTATACCGGTTTATTATTTAAACGTTCAAGGGTAGTATTAAAGGCTGCTGTGCCGGCATTAACATATAATCCCGCAACCGAATAAAAAACCACCATCGAAATATTTTCGCCGGCGCTAAAGGCAGTATTTCGCACACCACAAAAATCGTTACCTGCTGATAAACGGGTTGCAGACGCAACTAAAAAAAATACTAATAAAAATTTCTTCATCTATTTACTCCTAAAAAATTTTACGCTCAAAATAAACAAACTTCCTGCCAAGGCCGGCACAACAAGGTTAATTAACCAAATACCTGAAGCTGTTAATACTATTCCTAAAGTATTGCTACTAAATAATCCAAACAACAATAAGCTCACTTGCCCACGCAATCCCAGCTCGGCCAGGGCAATGGTTGGCACTACGGCCAATACTAAAAACATTACAAATGTTAACCACGATGATTGTAACCAGTCAATGTTTACATCAAACACCTGTAACAGTAAAACATACTGAATTATAAATACAGCATATCTTAATAACGACAGCAGTAAGATTGAAGTCAGTTCTTTCCATTCAAAATCTTCGAGCTTTTGTATGAAATAAACATACTTGGTTACGAACGGAATTTTTTCAATCAATCGTATCAAAAAACTCAGCCGGTAATAAACCAACAGCATAACAACGGATAATCCTGAAGCCCCGTAAATTATTATGTTGATCCATAATAAGGACAACCCAAGCGTATTGTTTGTTGAACTGAGTAAATACTGGCGGAGAAAAAGTAAACCAAAAACTCCAAAAATAACTGTTATAATTAATTGGCTCATACTGCCTACCACCGTAAGAGAGATGGCTCGCAAGCGGTTTCCTTCTTTTATATAAATGATCCGTCCAAAATACTCACCTACTCTATTGGGTGTATTTATTGCCAGTGAAACCCCGGCAAGAACTCCTTTAAAAGCAGTTAAAAAGGAAATGTTTTCAATATGCTTTACCAGGATTTTCCACTTCAATGCCTCAATACCCCAATTAAAAAACATGAATAGCATTACGGTAATCACCTTCCACGAATGTTGGCTGTATAATGAGTTTTTTATTTTTTGCCACGACCCATGCCAATCAGGTTGATTGATAACCTGGTTATAGATGGAAAAAGATAACCAGACAAAAAGTATGGGGCCCAGGAAGTAATTGAGAAATATTTTTAGTTTTTTGTTCAGAACAGTCAATTTTCGCCAAACGTACTTAAAATATTTCCATACTTGAATTATGGGTTAAATCCGTGATGCTAATTATACTTATACTATTTTCACAGCGAGATGATAAAGCCGTCGAAAATTATACTTGGAATAGACCCCGGAACCATTGTAATGGGTTATGCGTTGATGGATGTAGGTGGAGCTACTCCTAAATTATTAATGATGGATGTTCTTAAATTGTCGGGCAAAAAGGATGCTTATGACCGCCTGCAAACCATACATTTTACCGTTTGCGAATTAATTACAAAATACAAACCCAGCACCTTTGCCATTGAAGCGCCCTTTTTTGGCAAAAACGTGCAGAGCATGCTAAAGCTGGGCAGGGCGCAGGGTGTGGCTATTGCTGCAGCAATGCAGGCAGGTTTACCTGTTACTGAATATTCTCCCAAAAAAATAAAGCAATCCATAACCGGCAATGGCAATGCTGATAAAGACCAGGTTTGGAAAATGCTACAACGGATTTTAAACCTGGAAGAGAAACCCGCATATTTTGATGCTACCGATGCACTGGCTGTTGCTTTATGCCACCATTACCAATCAACCTCGGTCTTAGGCAAACTGGATAAAGGATTGAAAGGCTGGGAAGATTTTATTAATAAAAACCCGGCGAGGGTTAAAGTAAAATAATCCGGGTGCCTTCCAAATGGTCGCTCTTCTTTTTGTGGACCAGCCAGGCTTTACATGGCATCATCGTTGTGTCACTCACTTATACTTTTATGCTTTCAGGCATCTTTTCTCACCTGAATTTATAATGCTTTTAAAATGCTGCTGCTACAATTTAAAATGCACCTGATAATCCGCTTTGATCTCTACAGATTTTCTATTATTGTACTTTTAATGGCTTCAAATTCTTCGGGAGAAAATTGCAGCTTTTTATTTTGCAGGTTCATATCCGATGTTGTATCCATGGGTATGAGGTGAACATGTGCATGCGGCACATCTAAACCCACCGTTAATACACTTACCCTGTTGCAGTAAAAAGACTTTTCAATAGCCTTTGCAATGGGCCGGGCAAAAACCAGCAATTCACCAAGGTAATCATCTGACAGATCGAATAACTGGTCTACCTCGGTTTTAGGCACCACCAATGTATGTCCTTTTTTTACCGGTGAAATATCAAGAAAAGCGATAAATAAATCGTTTTCGGCAATTTTATAAGCGGGAATATTACCCTGAATTATTTTGGTAAAAATGGTCATAGTTTAAGTTTTAATTGCATTTTAAATTTATATAATTGCTTTTGAAATCTTTTGAAAATTTAATTCTTTCGATAAACAATCAACCATTATAAATTTCCTGAAAGTTGAATATTGGTTTGCGAAACAATTGAGTGAACCGCCGGTAGTCGGTCAGGCTACAACAATGCTTTTTTTATAACTAATGCCGGATAACAAAAAAGCCAACCCTAAGATTGGCTTTTAAAAGTTAATAGCTTGTTTTTAAATGCTTATATCTTCTACCCTAAATTTTAGAATACCATTGGGTGCATGAATTTCGGCAATTTCACCTACCTCTTTACCAATTAATCCTTTACCAATAGGCGAGTTAGCCGAAATTTTTCCTGCTTTTAAATCAGCCTCTTTCTCGCCCACTAATTTATAAGTGAACTTCTTTTTGGTTGCCATGTTGGTAATGGTAACTTTTGTAAGAATGGTTACTTTGCTGGTATCAAGTGTACTGGTATCAACAATTTTACAAGTTGCTATAATCCCTTCCAGTTGTTTAATTTTTGCCTCAAGCATACCCTGTGCTTCTTTAGCAGCATCGTATTCAGCATTTTCTTTAAGATCACCTTTTTCGCGAGCCTCGCCTATTGCATGCGATGCAGCGGGCCGCTCCACACTTTTTAACTGGTGAAGTTCTTCCTTCATCAATTCAAAAGTTTCCTGGGTCACATAATTAGTCTCACTCATTGTCATTTATGTTTAAAAACTGATAAAAAAAAATACAACGCCACTGCGAGTGAAGCGTTGTAAAGAAGCAAAAATATGAAATTAACCATATAATCCTAATCTGTTACATTTTTATGTGCCTTTCAAATTGGAGCATTACTAAAACGATTGATGAATGAAAAGTGCATAAGAAAAGCCGCTATGAAAAGATACGGTACAAGGGAGTGACACAACAGAAGCTTCATATAAGGACTATTGCCCGAAACCAAAAAAAGCGACAATCTTGAAAATGCATCCCTTTTTTACTCTCATAAACTAACACATATTTTTAACAGCCTGTTTTTGTGATATGGCGTACCTATTGAGAACTTTAAAATATAAATTACCTGATATGGATCAAATACAAAAAACAGGCGCAGAAATAAACCCGGTTGTATCTATAGGCAATAAAACAATTGGCCCATACTATTGGGTTGGCCACTGTATAAACGGTATTGACTATTATGCCGGGCAAACATTTAAAAGCACTGCAAACGGTAAACTAAAGCGAATTAAATTATTTCCCTCCATTGTTTATGGCATAACTGATGCTAAACTAAGTATTTATACTTTCGACCAAAATTCACACTTGTGGCAAGAGAAAAAGGCTGAAGCAAGCCAACACGTAAGCAAGGCAATGGAAGGCAACTGGATTAGTTTTGAAATACCGGAATTTGAGGTAAAAAGCGGGGTTGATTATGCCTTTAAGCTTTCGTGCAATAGTGGTGGTATGCTTGCAATAGCCGAATGCCCATGGGATGATTTTGACGCTTATCCCGACGGCGAACAATGGATTGGCTCATCGGATTCAGCAGAAGGGTATTTTCATAAAGATTTTGATTTGGCTTTTGAAGCACAAATTGAAAAAAGTTAAATCAAATCCCCAATTTTTCTAAAACAATTTTAGCCATTTTATAAAAAGCTTCGTGACTGTAACCTGCAATATGCGGGGTAATAATTACATTGGGTTTGGCAAGCAGTTTATTCAACTGTTCGTGCTCCTCAATTGTATAGGAAGTAAGTTTTTCATTTTCTAAAACATCTATACCTGCCGCTTCAATCAGTCCTTCATCCAGCGCTTTTATTAAAGCTTTTGTATCGGTAACTTTTCCCCTGCACGAACTTAAAAAATAAGGTTTCTGTTTTAGCGATGAAAAGAATTCTTCATTAGCCATATGATACGTTTCATCCGTTAATGGTACATGAAAGCTGATGACATCTGCATATCTGCAAAGTTGCTCCAGGTTTGCTTCACGCACATATGAGCTGGCAAAACCATACTTATATTTATCATAAGCTAATACCGTTACATTAAATGGCTGCAATAGTTTAGCAAAGGTGCTGCCCGTGTTTCCGTAACCAATAATACCCACCGTTTTTCCGGTCAACTCAGTGCCCCTGTTTTCATCTCTTAAATAAACACCTTGCTTAATCTCCTGGTAACTGCTGGCAATTTTATTCATTAACGATAGTAGTAACCCCAGGGTATGTTCGGCCACCGCACCCCGGTTGCCTTCAGGGCTGCTTTTACAAATAATGCCCAGGCTTTCGGCATACTGCACATCAACCTGTTCCATTCCACTACCCAAACGTCCAATCCATTTAAGTTTATTGGCTTTATCCAAAAGTGCTTTATCAACCTGTATCCTGGTTGTAATTATTAATCCAACAACATCATGTATTTCCTGAGATAATTCATCGTAAGTTATAGAGGGCTTATAAATTACTTCGTAACCTTTTAATGTAAGTGTGTCAGGCAGGTATTCATGAACACTTGCTGTGATAATAACTTTTCCGGGCATAAACTATTTAAATTTTCCTTTCTTCAAACGGTAGTTAATGGCTTAAGGTTTAATTTTTTTGTATCCCACATTTGTAAAAATAGCAACATTGTTGTAGCCTAACCGAATACCGGCGGTTCACTCACTTAAACGGTTAGCCGCTTTATCAACAGTTTGAAAACAACGTTTAGCGCATTCTAAAAGTTAATGCGGCAAATTCCTCAACCGTTAATACCTCTGCCCTTTTTTTAAAAAATTCTTCCTTTAAAATATCTTCATCAAACAGGCTTTTAACTGCATTGCGCATGGTTTTTCGCCTTTGATTAAACGCTGTTTTTACCAGTACAAAAAAGGCACGTTCACTTTTCATTTCCGGCACCTCATCGCGACGCGTTAGCCTGATGATACCACTGGTAACTTTTGGTGGTGGAGTAAAGCAGGATGCATCCACATCAAATAAATAATCAACTTTAAAATAAGCCTGTATTAGTACACTCAATACCCCGTACACTTTGCTACCTGCCGGCGATGCGGCCCGCTGCGCCACTTCTTTCTGAAACATTCCTAACATAAAAGGCACCTGCTCTTTCCAGTCAAGCATTTTAAATAAAATCTGCGACGAAATATTATAGGGAAAGTTGCCCACCACCGTAAAGGTTCCTTCAAAAGGAGGCTCCATTTTTAAAAAATCTTCCGTAATAATTTTATCCCTAAGTAACGGGAAATTCGTTTCAAGGTATTGAACCTTTTCACGGTCTAATTCAACTGCTTTAAAATCAATGCCTGGTATTTTTACAAGGTATTTTGTAAGAGCGCCACCGCCAGGGCCTACTTCCAGCAATTGGGTAAAAGGATCCTTTTGTATTTCCTCAACTATTCGCCTGCACACATTTTCATCTTTTAAAAAATGCTGACCCAGGGATTTTTTTAAAGTATATTCCATTCGCTCAAAAGTACACCTTTGCACTAAAACCATTCTATCTCAATCATTATTCTGTACTTTTACGCCCTATTTAAATACGACTACATGAGCAACGAAATGCAAAAACCTGCTATTGGGTTTAGCTGCGGCGACATTAACGGAATTGGAACTGAATTAATCATTAAAACGCTGAGCGATGCACGCATCCTCGACTTTTGCACCCCAGTAATTTTTGGAAGTAACAAAACCATTAATTTCTTTCGCAAAGCATTACCAGATATCAATTTTAGTTATTCGGCTGTTAAAGAGTTGAACCGCTTAAATCCTAAGCAGGTAAACATTTTTAACTGCTGGGAAGAAGAAGTTGCCATAACCCCCGGTGTGCTAAACGAAACCGGAGGCATATATGCATATAAATCGTTAAAAGCCGCGGTAGATGCTTTAAAAAATAATTTTATACAGGGTTTGGTTACTGCGCCTATACATAAAAAAAACATTCAATCGCCTGAGTTTGACTTTAGCGGGCATACCCCTTACCTGCAGCATTGTTTTGAAGTCAACGATGTTTTAATGTTTATGGTTGCTGAAAATATGCGGGTTGGCCTTGTAACCGAACATGTTCCGGTGGCTGAAGTGGCTCAGCATATTACAAAGGAGCGGATTATAAGTAAACTCCGCCTTATGCATAATAGCCTGGTTAAAGATTTTGGAATAGATAAACCTAAAATTGCAGTTCTGGGATTAAACCCTCATGCCGGCGACGAGGGCCTGATTGGATTAGAAGAACAAAATATTATAAAACCTGCGGTTATAGAAAGTAAAAAAAGTAACATGCTGGTGTTTGGGCCTTTTAGTGCAGACGCTTTTTTTGCAAGGGGTCAACACGAAAAATTTGATGGTGTACTGGCAATGTACCACGACCAGGGTTTAATTCCTTTTAAATCGCTGGCTATAGGAGAAGGTGTAAACTTTACTGCCGGCCTTCCCGCAACGCGCACCAGCCCCGATCATGGTACTGCGTTTGATATTGCCGGCAAAGGCATTGCAGATGCCAGCTCGTTTATGGCAGCTACTTTTGAGTGTATTGAAATATTACGCCGCCGTGCTACTTATGCTGAAAATAATAAGAACCCTTTACGCCGTATGAGTTCACGTGTTTTTGCCAATGCAGAGGATGAAAAAATAGTGGAGGAATAACTCCTTATTCTACAACTTCACCTTATTAACCCTATTGTACCTTATTGTTTTATTTAATTATTTTTTAGGATCAGGTAGATACTTCGCAAAACAATGGTAATGTTTTATTCGCACCTTCCAACAGTTATTGAAATAGGACATCAGCCGGTTGGGTGCCAAGCGAAGCGATGGCATTGCGAAACATGCGAAGCAGTTTTGCAAACAAGCGGGTGGAGTCCTATTTCAATAACGAAGCCATGCGGCTTGAGCTTTGATATGAGAATAGAAAGGTTTGCGAACTAAATACCTAATCCTAATTATTTTATTTTGACTTATGCATACACTTTCCAATAATAAAATAAGCATACAGGTAAACCCAAAAGGTGCAGAGTTAAACAGCCTGTTTAACAAAGAAACCAACCTTGAATATTTATGGAATGCCGGAGCTGAATGGCCTAAAAAAAGCCCTGTATTATTTCCCATTGTTGGCGGGTTAAAAAATAACACCTATACGTATAACGGAAAAGAGTATACACTTCTGCGTCATGGTTTTGCCCGCGATATGAATTTTAATTTGATTGGCCAAACCAGCAACTCCCTTACCTTTTCGCTTAAAAGCAATGAAGAAACCCTAAAAGTGTACCCCTTTGATTTTACCTTTATGGTTCGTTATACGTTACACGATACCATGCTTGAAATTACCTTTATAGTGCAGAATACCGGGGCTGAAAATATGTATGCATCCGTAGGTGCACACCCGGCATTTAAAGTACCATTAGTTGTGGGCACTACTTATGAAGATTATTTCTTAGAATTTAACAAGGTAGAAAATGCGGATCGCTGGCCTTTATCTGCGCAGGGATTAATAGAAGAAAAATCTGTTTCCTATCTCGATAACACCGATGTACTTCCTCTTAAAAAAGATTTATTTACGGCTGATGCAATTGTTTTTAAAGACCTGCAATCCACCTCCATAACAATTAAAAGCAACAAGACGCCTCATGGCTTAAAAGTTCGTTTTGGCGGGTTTCCTTACATGGGGCTTTGGTCAACCAAACAGGCTGATTTTGTTTGCATTGAACCCTGGTGCGGCATTGCAGATAGTGTGAACGCAGATGTACAACTTGAAAACAAAGAAGGCATAGCGGTAATT
>JBBSJX010000157.1:0-8760 GCA_038256825.1 Chitinophagales bacterium | reverse complement strand
CGAATCGTTAAACCAAGGCAAAAGCTGGACGTTTTTTGATGCATCGAAAGAGGGTAAAATTAAACCGTTAGATGTAAAGCCCAACTTAAGCCCCGGTTTAAAAATTTTAAATAATAAACAGGAAATTATAAAATTGTAAAGCGTAAAAAAGGCACTTTTTAAAGCTTATTTATTTACAGGCTTGTTTAAAATTTTCCATAACTCATCTTTCAATTCTGTAAGTCCCTGGTGGGCCACTGATGATATAAATAAATGTGGAATACCTTTAGGCAGTTCCTTTGTAATAGCTTCTTTTAATTCATCATCAAGCATATCGCTTTTACTTACAGCAATTACAAAATCCTTTTGTAGTAGTTCAGGATTGTATTCTTCCAGCTCCTTATATAAAATGTCAAATTCCTTTTTATGATCACTGCTATCGGCGGGTATCAAAAATAACAGGCAGCTATTTCGTTCAATATGGCGCAGAAACCTATGTCCTAATCCTTTTCCTTCGGCAGCGCCTTCAATAATACCTGGTAAGTCGGCAATGCAAAAGCTTTTACCAGCCCTATATTCCACCATACCCAATTGCGGTATTAGGGTAGTAAAAGCGTAATCGGCAATTTTGGGTTTGGCTGCTGTAATAACCGATAAAAGGGTTGACTTACCTGCGTTAGGAAATCCTACAAGGCCTACATCGGCCAATACTTTAAGTTCTAAAATTTTCCACCCTTCTTCGCCAGGCTCGCCTGGTTGGTGGTGCTCGGGTGCCTGGTTAGTGGGTGTGGCAAAGTTTGAATTACCCAAACCGCCCCTGCCCCCTTTCATTAAAATAACCTCGTCACCATGCTCTAAAATTTCCGCTACCACATTTCCCGTTTCTTCATCTCTTGCAACAGTTCCCAGAGGAACCTCAATTATTATATCCTTTCCCTCCTTACCGGTCGAGTTGTTTTTACTACCGTTTTCACCACTTTCGGCTAAAACATTTTTATAATACCGCAGGTGCAACAATGTCCATAATTGGCTGTTACCACGTAAAATAATATGACCACCTCTTCCGCCATCACCACCATCGGGCCCACCCATTGCAGTTAATTTGTTTCGCATAAAATGCCGGCTTCCCGCGCCACCATGTCCACTTCTTCCAAAAATGCGGATATAATCTATAAAATTTGACTTTTCCATTGGCTGTAAAGATATGTTTAATGCATTTACCCTGAATTTAGGTTGTTTGTTTAGCTGTTGGGTTATATTAACTTGTAATATTTTGAGCCCTACTGCATACAAATATTAAACATCGTTGCGTCGCACTCTTGTACTGTATATCATTGAGCATCACAAGGCATCACCATAATTATAATCTATATTTTATTAATTAACTGAATTTATAATTTCTGGCTAAATACTTGATATATGCAGAATTGAATAGGCAGCACAGTCGTTTAATTATAAAGATTTGCTTATTTTAATAAGGAGAAACCAAATTGTAATTTTTTTAAAATTGGTCAAATTATAAAAACCTTAAATAAAAAAAGTTCAAAAAGAGGGATGCAGACCAACCTATGTATTGTACCTCACTTATACTGAGTAACAAAAATTGCAAAAATGAAATATAGGTACTCATCATAAAAGCAAGTTTCTCCATTAAGGATTTATTAAAAAAAAATAAGTGGTTTGATTAAAAATTAATTTGGCCTACTTTATATAGGAAGTTAATTAAAACAACATAAAAAAGACATTGAACATAATTAACCATATTGTATATGCCGATGATGATGAGGATGATATTGCTTTTTTCAGGGAAGCATTAAGCGTGGTTTGTCCTACAGTGAGATTGACTACCGCCCAAAATGGCCGTAATTTATTGAATGTTTTGGATAATACTTCTAAACCCGACCTTATTTTAATTGATTAGAATATGCCGATTTTAAGCGGTTATAAATGCCTGGTAGAGCTACGTAATAATAACTACTACCACGATACTCCTATTGTTGTTTATACCACTTCCAATAATCACCTGGAAGTAAAAAAATGTATGAAAGCCGGTGCAACAAATTATTTGGTCAAACCAGAAAGCTTTTCCAAACTACAGGCATTGGTCAAGGAATTGCATTTAGGAAATATTAAACCAACTTTTCAGAACGTTTTTTAGAAAAATTTTTTCTGAGATAGCAGGTATAAACTCAGGTTTACACTTAAAATTAATATTGAGCCGAAAACAATTTTTTTTACAAGTGCAAAGCAACGGAAGTTCATTTTAAACGATTGAAAGTTGAACCGAGGGCAATAGTTATAATAAAATAAAAAGCATTCATTATTGATAAGGTAAACTTACCCGAAACCCTTAAAAAAAATCAAAAAAATAGAGGGGAAGATAATGATTGCAATCGATCCAGAAAAAGCCTTCCGTACTGGCTAAAAAACTATATGCAAGGGAATATATTTATAATTTATCCTGTCTATGCACACTACTCAGGTTGTTGCTTTTTTATATATAACTCCTGAACAATAACAATTATTATAAGCATTAATGGCGTAGCAAGCACCAAACCCCAACCACCTGCTAAAGGACTAATTAAAAGCTGGGCAATAATTATAAGTGCAGGAGGTATGCTCACTAATTTTTGTTGCACCATAGGTGTTATAAAATTACTTTCAACAAACTGGATTAATAAGTACAAACCTACTACTATGGCAGCCGTAGGAAGACCTTGCAGTAAGGCAATTAATACGGCTGGTATCATAGCTATTAATGGACCAAAATTGGGGATGAAATTTAATATACCTGCAACAAGCGCTAAGGTTAACAACATCGGCAGGTCTATAATAGCTAATCCAATTGCCGTAAGTACAAATACAATAAACATGGCAAATATTTTTCCTTTTAGCCACTTTTTTAAATTGGTGCCAAGTTTATCTAATACCTCGCCTCCTTTTTCCTTACCCCCCGGAGGAATTAATTTAATTACACCTCTGGTATAAACTTTTGGAGATACAGTAAAAAAAATTCCGATAAAAAGAATTATATAAATATCACCAAATACACCAAATGTTGTTTTAAAAAAAGTTTCTGCCAAACCTTTTGCCTTATTCATTGATTCGGGGGAGGAAAGTTTATCAACCAGTTTTTTACCTATGGAATGCTGACTTATAGTAGCCTTTGCATTTTCTACTGTTTGAGGTAATGCATCTGTTAATTGAGAAATCTGGCTTTGAACCTTAGAACCAATCAGCCAGAACATGGCTATAATTAATAATAAAATTCCCACAACCGAAATGGTTAAACAAAGCCATTCTTTCCATTTTGTTTTTCGACAGATTAGATCGCTTACACCAGTAAAAAAAAGTGCAATTAAACCACCTGCTAATATGAGTAAAAAAACACTAAATGTTGCTTTAAATACAAGAATTAAAATTACAATCAATGCATAAATACTGCCTTTTATCCATACCTTTTTTGAATAACTTATATCCTGTTCATGATTTATTTCATTATTCTTCATAATACTGGTTTAAGTATGATTAGGCATTCTTTAATTTATCGGCCTCCTGGCTATTCTTTAGTTCCCTCTCCAAAAAATAATTTAACGCAGTTCGTAATACTGCAATGGCTGCCAATTTTCCAATATCGTCCCAGGTGGGAGCAATGGCTGTAGCTAATATATCTGCGGCAAGTAAAAGTTCAAGAGCAACTGTTAGAGCGCTACCAAATTGTATCCTAATTTTTTGATTAGTAAACCCGTCATTTGGGTTAAAAAGGTGAAATACAAATTTGTATAAAAATTTAATTAATGCTACACCAATAACCAGTGCAGCTATTACCTCAACTGCACCGCTTAAGTACCTTGTAATTATTTCGGCTATATAATCCACAGTTTATATTTCGGTGTTTATAATGATCGGGTATAAGTATCCTTCATAGCACTTGAAGGAAATCACAAATAGTTTATTGAATTACAAGGGTTAATCAATTTTATTCAATTACCATTCCAAGCGAAATAAACGATGGTCTGGTTTTTTTGACATTACCAATATTATTCACTTAAAAAAATTTATTTGTATGAGTGGTTACCATGAATATAAAACCTGTATAGATGCTTGCCTCAAGTGTGCGGCTATTTGTAATCATTGCGCATCGGAGTGTACAAAAGAGGAAGATGTAAACATGATGGCGAAATGCATACAACTGGATATGGAATGTGCAGCTATTTGCTATGCTGCAGCACAGTTAATGAGTATGGGAAGTGATAAAGCAAAAGAAATTTGCAGTATTTGTGCAGATTTATGTGATCAGTGTGCAGAAGAATGTAAAAATCACCAAAACGAGCATTGCCGTGAATGTACACAATCGTGCAAAAACTGCGCAGACGAATGTAGAAAAATGGCAGCTTAATAAGACGCTGAATTTCCTGAATTTTATTTTACAGCAATAATTTAAAATGAAACCAAAGCTGAAGTAAGAGTTGTAGTACAAATGAGTGAACTGTCAAAGGTCGGTCTGGCTACAAAGATGTTGAAGCAACTACCAATGCTTAATAAATTATATGTTTTGAAATCAGGTATCAGTTTAATTAATACTTAAATATACCGGTATGATTAAAAATTTTTACTCTCTTTCATTTCTATTTTTACTTCCATTATTAGCCACCTCGCAGCAAATTGTACATAACACTAACTTGGTTTCGGTAAATAAAAAAGCTATTGAAAACCTGCCTTATACTTCAAACCTTGTTACAGCCAGTGATGTTGGCGATTACATGGGAAAAGAAATTGTTTTATGTGGCAAAATTTACGAAGTAAAAATTATGCATGATGGGTTTAATCAACAGGCTTTGGTTAAATTAAGTGGATCGTATATAAACGAGCGCCTGGATGTAAAATTAATTTTTGCAAAAACTGTAAAAGTAAAACCAAGCCTGGAAAAAGATTTAGTGAAAAAAAATTTTTGTTTTAGCGGCTTTGTAATTGACATTTTTGAAACTCCGCAGGTTTATGTAAATGCATTAACAATAGTAGAAGAGCCCGAACCAATTGACAGTTTAGTGAATAATGATAAGGCGGGGATAGAAAGCCGGGAATTAAAATTGATTAATAATGCCTATTTATTAGAGGGTCCGAAGTGGAAAAAAAATGTTATCACTCATTTACCTGCAGGTAGCATTATAATTGTAAAAAATATGAGATCGGGTTGGTGCTTTATTAGGGTATTGGAAAAAAACGGTGTGAACTTAGGTGAGGAGGAAATTTATGGCTATGTTAATAACCAGGCTTTGGGTTTAAATCGCAAGGGAGAGATTGATTACTAACACTGCGTAAGTAATGGTGAATAATAAGGCGGTTTTATTTAACGGATATATTTATGTAACGCTTTCTATATGATATTTTTTAATCCCAAAAATTTCTTCTATGCCCATTGTAAAAGTTTTAGAGGTTATAGCCTCTTCAGAAAAAAGTTTTGATGATGCCATTAATAATTGCATTAGCGAAGTATCCAAAACCGTTCACAATATCGACTCGGTTTATGTAAAAGATTTTAAAGTGCACGTGAAGGATGGAAAAGCTGCATCGTATGGAATTATTTGTAAAGTTTCGTTTAGAGTAGATCAGCAAAACCCGGTTCAGTAAAATATTTTATCAGTCGGCCGGTTTTTTATTTAAAGCTGGCCGGTTTTCTTATTCTTGTTCAGTTTACTACAGGTAAATAAACATAAAAAGTGGATCCTTCGTTTTCAATTGATTTTGCAGTAATATAACCATTGTGGTTGTCCACTATTTTTCTACACAAAGCCAACCCAATTCCGGTTCCATTGTATGTGGTACGGATGTGCAATCGTTGAAAAATGGTAAATATTTTTTCAGCAAATTTTTGATCAAAACCTATTCCAGTATCGCTAAATTCCAGCTCCCAATAATTTTCAAAATTATTGTGCAAATCAAATGCTGATGGCAGATCCTTTTGTGTAATTTTTTGTGCCTTAATTTTTATTTCGGTTGGTTCTTCTGCCTTTGAAAATTTAAGTGCATTGCTTAGCAGATTATGAAAAAGCTGGTTCATTTGCATGGGTATAGCATGAACCGTGGGCAAATTCTCAACCAGAATATGGGCTTGTTTATCTTGAATTTCAAGATCAAAATCACTCATTAATTCCTCAATAATAGTGTTTAAATTGGTTTGTTTAAATGCCTCTGCTATTTTAGTAGTACTCGAAAAATTGAGGAGGTCATTTATTAATTCCGTCATTTTTTTTGCCGAGGTACTAATCTTTTTCAGGTATTCTAAACTTTCTTCGGGAAGATTGGGAAACCTTTCGGACAAACGGTTGCTAAAGGTTACAATTTTCCTAAGTGGCTCCTGCAAATCATGACTGGCAACGTAAGCAAATTGCTTAAGCTCCTGGTTGGATCTTTCCAAATCAAAATTTACCTCCGTTAACTCCTTTGTTCTTTCTTTTACGTTATTCTCTAATTCTTCGGAGAAGGTTTTTTGCGCATCAATATCCGTACTGGTGCCTACCCAAAACTGGATATTTCCATTAGCATCCCTGTTGGGTATTGCCCTGCTTAGTTGCCAGCGATAAATCCCTTCTTTGTTTTTAAAGCGATGTGTAAAAATAAAATCCTCCCCGGTGGTTATGGCATGCATCCATGCCAGTGCGTTTTTTTCTCTTTCGTCAGGATGAACAATCTGAAGCCATCCATCTTTTTGGACCTCGTTGTAGGTTAAGCCGGAATAATCATAAACAGATTGGTTGTAATAATTAAGGTTGCCTTTCTCGTCACTAGTCCAAACAAATTGGGGCATAGTGTCGGCAAGTAGCCTAAATCTTGCTTCACTACTCTCTATTTTATTACGTGCAATAACCTGCACCGTAACATCGGTAAACACGGTAATTATACCGGTTACCTCGCCGGCTTCAATAAGGGGTGTGTTAGATATATTGTAATAGCCTAATTCTAATTCATCATTAATTTTTAATGTTATGGGCACTTCATATCCCTGAAAAGGCAAACCTGTTTCAAATACCTGATTTATTAAGGTCATTACCTGCTGGCCTTCTAATTCAGGATAAATGCTATTAAGTGGTTTGCCAACGATGTCGTTATCTTTTCCTAACAATTTTAACATGGGAGGATTAATATTCTCCACAATATGATTGTTTCCTCTTGTTAAGCCAATTGGTACAATAGCCTGCTCCAATACATTCCTGAACTTACTTTCACTTTCCTCTAACTTTTGTTTGGCCAGGTTTAAATCCGTTACATCGGCTGCCGTATTTAATACTCCGTAAACATTTCCATCCTCATCAAATAAAGGAGTAAAATTGTAATTAAAGTAGTAAGAACTCAAATGGCCATTCTTTAATAATTCAATTCGTTGGTTTTTTGCATGAAATGGTTTTCCCGTATCAAATACATCCTTTAATTGTTTAAAAACATTCTGATTATCCAGTTCAGGTAGTATTTCATGAAATTTTTTGCCGATAACATCATTTCCTTTGTCCCACGCGTCCAAAAGGGCTCGGTTTGCCAGTTGTATTTTCATTTCTTCTCCAACATAAACCCCAATAGGAAAAGGAGCACTTTCAACCAGGTTTCTAAAGCGTGCCTCGCTGGCTTCAATGCGCTTACGGTTTAATATATGCTCCGTAACCTCGTGGGCAAAAACAAGAATTCCATCAGTTTGCCGGTGTTCATTTAAAACAGGCTGGTAAATAAAACTGAAGTACCCTAATTCATATTCATTTTTTCCATTTTTATAAGTAACCGGCATTTCTTTACCAATAAAAGGAACCTGGGTATTAAAAACATTATCTAAAAGCGCAATAAATCCTTGTTCTTCCATTTCGGGAAGTGCCTCCTTTACCGATTGCCCAATAACATCCAAATCTCCTAAAATCCTTTTGTACTCAGGGTTTGTAAGTTCAAATACATGATTGGGTCCCCTGAGAATACAGAACAGTGCAGGGGCCTGCATAAATAAATCGTAAAGCACCTGCCGTTCATTTTTCATTTTTGCCAGCACTTCTTCTTCGGCCTTTTTTTTATCGGTAATATCTATAATTGAACCTAAGAAACCACTAAACTGGTGATTGGTATCGTACGTAGGTTCTCCGGTTGCCAGGCACCAGCGAACAAAACCCTCCACTTTCTTCATGCGGTACTCAATCGTAAAGTTTTTGCGGGCTTTAAATTTTTTTAAATAATCATCTGCAACTTTTTCACGGTCCGCTTCGTAAACGGTATCCAACCAAGTGGAATTATAGGATTCTGTCACTTCAACGCCGGTCCACTTAAACCAGGTTAAACTTACATAAACAACCTGGGCATCTTTATCGGCCATCCACAATACAATAGGAGCAACAGCCATAATTTTCTCAAAAAATTCAGTATGCTTAATTAAGTCATTTGATTGTTGGCGTATTTTTTTATCCAGGGCTACATTCTGATCCAGCAAGTCTTTTAGTAATTCCTGCTCTTTGGGAGTAGTATATTCAAATGAATTTGTTGTTTGTGGTAAGGTTTCAGTTAAAACTTTGTTTTCAATAATATTTAATAGATGCATTATACGATCGGCCACTTCTTCCATTTCATTTAGCCCTTTTCTAGCTTCCGATACCGCACCATTTTTATAAAGTGTAAACAACCTTCTGGCAATTATGTGCATATCTGCATGTATCTTTTCCAGGTCCACAGCTTCCTGTATTTGTGCATAGTCAATCAGTACTTTTTGGTAAATCCATTGTCCTACAGGGCATTCGTATTGAGATAATACCT
>JBBSJX010000156.1:0-8777 GCA_038256825.1 Chitinophagales bacterium | reverse complement strand
TATTTTTCCATTACTATAAACTGGAAATCGCCCACTACATTATTTCGTTCAAGACTTTCGTAACGGCTGGTAATGTTCACTTCTTTATTATCAACCAGGTCTCTAACTACCTGCCTGAACATGAGATTGATACGTGGCTGAACCCTAAAACCCAACCTGAACTCAATGCGGATTATATCGTTAGGAATAATATGCTTAACCGAATAATCAGAGGTATATGGGTCATCTACCGTATCTACATGTATAAACCAATAAATGTCGGCACGCTTAGGCTTTCGGTTTAATATGGAGTAAATTATTTTGTGCTCAATCTCCGACGGGTTATTTGCACTGGTCATATAAACCAGGTGGGTAGCATGTTTGGGTACCGTTTTGTCGTTACTAAGTTCCTGTATTTGTGGTAAATAATGTTCCAGGCGTATAAACTCCACATACCTGTTTTTTATTTTCCGGCTCCGGTACCATACATACATAACAGCAAACAAACCGCCACCAACAATTAAAGTAACATAACCACCATGCGGAAACTTATCGAGGTTGGCAATAAGAAATGAAGATTCAATTACCAGGTAAGTAAATAAATACAAATACACCAAAGCCTTTTTGGTTCGGTGCAGTACCAAAAAATTGGCAAAAAGTATGGTTGTAGAAATCATACACATGGTAATGGCCAGCCCATAAGCAGCTTCCATATTGGATGATTTTTTAAAATGAAGCACAATGCCTGCACATCCCAAAAATAAAAGGGTATTAATTGCTGGTACATATAACTGGCCTTTAGCTTCACTTGGGTATTTTATCTTCATTTTTGGCCATAAGTTTAACCGCATGGCTTCACTAATTAATGTAAACGATCCGCTTATTAAAGCCTGGCTGGCAATAATGGCCGCACTGGTAGCAATTACAATACCTGCAATAACAAACCACGATGGCATAATTCCATAAAAAGGATTAAAACCATTGGTGATCATTTCCTTTGAAATGGTTTTGCCTTTAAAATTTGCAAGAAGCCAGGCTCCCTGACCCAGGTAATTTAATATCAAACTAGTTTTTACAAATCCCCAGCTAAATCGAATGTTTTCTTTTCCGCAATGTCCCAGGTCCGAATAAAGGGCTTCGGCCCCTGTTGTACAAAGGAAAACCGCACCTAAAATCCAAAATCCATTTGGGTAAGTTGTTAATAAGTTTAAACCATAATAGGGATTAAATGCCCTGAATATATGAAGTTCATCCATTAGATGGCTGCTTCCCACAACAGCAAGCATTAAAAACCAAACAACCATTATTGGACCAAAAAATTTACCAATAGATGCTGTTCCAAATTGCTGAAAAAAGAAGAGCAGAAAAATAATACTTAGTACAATGATAACAATACGGTCGTCCGTTATGTATTGAAACACCTCAATATTTCGCAATCCTTCAATTGCAGAGGTTACGGTAATGGGCGGCGTAATCATACCATCTGCTAATAGGGCAGCTCCTCCAATCATTGCTGCAAATACCAGCCATTTACGCCTGCGCCTAACCAAGGCAAATAGTGAAAAAATACCTCCTTCTCCTTTATTATCCGCTTTTAAAGTAAGGATAACATATTTGACCGTTGTTTGTAATGTTAGTGTCCAGATAATACAGGATAAACTGCCAATAATAAGTTTTTCTGAAATTTCCTTGTCGCTTATAATTGCATTTAAAACATATAAAGGAGAGGTGCCTATGTCACCATAAATAATGCCCAGTGCAATAATCAACCCCGCAGCACTGACTTTCTTATTGTAACCACTCATGAAAAAAAGTAAAATTGAAGGTGGGAGATGCTATAATTTTTAAAAAGCAAAGGTAATAGCATTTTTAAAGTAATAACTTAGAAAGGTAAAAGGTTAATTTATTTATTTAAAATCTTATTTGAGTTGAGTAAAGTATATTCCTTTGGCCCAGCAAACTTATCAACAAGAACAATTATTTTAGATTTATACCTAGAATTTTTAAAGGTTTGGGCACTATTTTCTTAAAATTAGCTACTTTGCCCCCCGTTTCGTTATAAACCACTGCATTTACAATCTCAAACCATAAAATCGATTGTATGGATTTCAAACAAATTCAGGAATTAATTAAGATTATCAACAAGAGCAACATTGGTGAAATAAGTATTGAAGAGAAGGACTTCAGAATTACCGTAAGGCAAAAAGAAGATCCTGCACAAATTGTTGCAGCACCTACTTCCTATCAACAAGTTCAGCAGTATCCCCAGCAACCACAGCAAACTTTGTCGTTACCTGCAACGGGGCAGCCAACTATTCCACCTGCTGTTGAAGCAAAAGCTTCCGACAACCTTGTAATGGTAAAAAGTCCTATGATTGGCACTTTTTACCGTAGTTCTTCACCGGATAAGCCTTCATTAGTTAATGTTGGAGATGAAATAACGGTGGGTAAAACTGTTTGTATAATTGAGGCTATGAAGCTTTTCAATGAAATTGAAAGCGAGGTTAGTGGCAAAATTGTAAAAGTGTTGGTAGATGATGCCAGCCCGGTTGAATTTGATCAACCTTTATTTTTGGTTGACCCTTCTTAAATAAATATCAGCTTTAATGTTTGTAGCAATGCCGGCATGCTTGCATGATATTTTATTCACATAATCTGATACAAATTGATATATGTTTAAAAAAATATTAATAGCCAATCGGGGAGAGATTGCGCTAAGGGTTATTCGTACCTGTAGAGAAATGGGTATTAAAACGGTAGCTGTTTATAGTACTGCCGATAAGGATAGCCTTCACGTAAAATTTGCTGATGAGGCGGTTTGTATTGGTAAACCTGCGAGTGTAGATAGCTACCTGAACATACCACACATAATGGCGGCGGCCGAAATTACCAATGCCGATGCTATACATCCAGGCTATGGATTTTTAGCTGAAAACGCTAAGTTTTCGCAAATATGCCAGGATCACGGTATAAAGTTTATCGGGCCCACCCCCGATATGATTAATAAAATGGGGGATAAAATTACTGCCAAAGAAACCATGATTAAAGCCGGTGTACCCGTTGTACCTGGTGGAGAGGGTTTGTTGGAAAGTGTTGAGCAAACAAAATCACTGGCAAAAGTGGTTGGTTACCCTGTAATACTTAAAGCAACTGCCGGTGGCGGTGGCAAGGGAATGCGTGTGGTTTGGAACGAAAGCGAAATTGAAAAAGCTTATACAAATGCCAAAGCCGAAGCTGCAGCTTCGTTTAAAAACGACGGCATATATATGGAAAAATTTGTTGAGGAACCCCGGCACATTGAATTCCAGATAGCAGGTGATCGTTATGGTACTGTAGCACATTTAAGTGAGCGGGATTGTTCTATCCAGCGGAGGCACCAAAAGTTAGTTGAAGAAAGCCCGTCACCATTTATGACCCCCGAATTAAGGGATAAAATGGGTGCGGCGGCTATTAAAGCGGCCAGCGCAATTAATTACGAAAGCGTAGGAACTATTGAATTTCTGGTTGATAAGCACCGCAATTTTTACTTCATGGAAATGAACACCCGTATACAGGTGGAGCATTGTGTAACTGAGGAAGTAATAAATTTTGACCTGATTAAAGAGCAGATTAAAATAGCAATGGGTGAGCGTATCAGTGGTAAAAACTATGAGCCGCAAATGCACTCCATTGAATGCCGCATTAATGCCGAAGATCCTTACAACGATTTTAGGCCAAGCCCAGGCAGAATTACCGTTTTACACCAACCCGGTGGCCATGGGGTAAGGGTTGATAGCCACGTATATGCTGGTTACGTTATTCCGCCTTATTACGACAGTATGATTGGTAAACTGATAGCAACTGCACAAACACGCGAAGAGGCCATAAACACTATGTACAGGGCCTTGAGCGAGTATGTTATCGAAGGAATTAAAACAACCATTCCTTTCCATTTGCAATTAATGCAAAACGAAGACTTTAGAAGCGGAAACTTTACTACTAAATTTTTAGAGAGTTTTGTTTTGGTATAAGTACAAGGTTAAAAATATGGAGCCGGCTAAAGGGCCGGTTTTTTTTTGCCTTATTGGTTTGTTTTTACTCCGGCAGGAACAAGTGCTTCGGCATCGTTGCGTCGCAGTCCGTTCATCGGCAGTGCTACTATGAAGCTTTTTTTAAAAAAAAAAGCACCTTATTAGGGTGCCCTTTCTATATAACCAAAAACTGCTTGCATTTTATTTGCCACCCTGGCGTTGTTGCCTCATTTTTCGCATATTCTCAAAATATGCATCCACTTTTTTCATCTCGTCTTCGCTTAAAACTGCTTTTAATCGCAGGTTTCTTTGAGCATTATATGTTTCCATTTTCTCCTTTCGCTGGTCATCGTTTAAGTTGTCGTTTCTTAGTTGCCTGTTTTTCGTTGAAAACTCCATTTGAATGGCTGTTATGGAATCTATTTTAGCATCGCTGAATTTTAATTCTTCTTTTAAGCGTTGCTTCATCATTTCGGGGTTCATGCCTCCACCACCCTGGGCATTTACAAAGCCATTTAATAATAACAAGGTGAAAACCGACATTATGAACTTTTTCATTTTGTGTATTGTTTTTATTTTTTAAAAAATTAAATATTAGATAACGAAAGTTAGCGATCACTTTTATTGAAAATTTAAATAATAGGTGAATTGCAAAATAAAATCCCTGTTATAATAAAAGTTGCGGAAAATGCTGAAAAATGGACTTTTGTACAAGGGTGCGACGCAACGGCTGTTGCCATAAATTTGCTGCCGGTATCCCCAAAAAATAATATAAATAAAAAAAGCCCTTGCTTTTGGCAAGGGCTTAACATAAAATGGTGTGATTATCTCAGAAATAAAAGTTCCCTGTATTTTGGTAGCGTCCACTCATCGTCGGCAACCAGTAATTCCAGTTTATCAACGGAGTAGCGAATTACATCAAAATATTTGTCTTTTACCTCGGTGTTATACGAAATAGCTTTTTCGCGTGTGTCGGTAATATTGTTGCTAACTTTACGGGCTTCAACCATCAGCTCAACATTTTTATTAATAATATTAATGTGATTGCAAATTTTTTCGAGCATTTGCTTTTGAGTGGAATAACATTCCTCGTCCATTCCAATTTCCTTTAATCCCCTTATGTTTTGAGATAAAGTATTTTGGTGCCTGATAGCTGCTGGTATAATATGATTAATAGCCAGGTCGCCCATTAAACGCGCTTCAATCTGTACTTTTTTAATATACTTCTCCAACTCAATCTCGTGGCGTGCTTCCAGCTCAGAATGGGTGTAAACGCCATTGTTTTCAAATAAAGATTTAGCCTTATCGGTTATCATGGCATCCAATGCCATGGGCGTAGTTTTTACATTTGGTAAACCTCTTTTTTCAGCTTCTTTTTCCCACTCTGCGCTATAACCATCGCCTTCAAATAAAACATTTTTACTATCAACAATGGCTTTTTGAATGGTGTGCATTATGGCTATTTCCTTCTTTTCTCCACCTTCAATAAGGCTATCTACCTCTTTTTTGAAATTGGAAAGGGTTTCGGCCATAATAGTATTAAGCGTGGTCATTGCATTTGCGCAATTGGCTGCGGAACCCACCGCACGAAATTCAAATTTATTACCGGTAAATGCAAAAGGAGAGGTTCTGTTACGGTCAGTATTATCAAGTAATAATTCAGGAATACTGCGGTGAAGGTCCAATTTAAGGATTGCTTCATCCTGCTCGTCAAATTTTTCACCTACTCTTCCTTCAATTTCATCAAGGACCTTGGTAAGGTATTGCCCTATGAAAACTGAAATGATTGCAGGAGGCGCTTCGTTTGCTCCCAGGCGAAAATCATTTCCTGCACTAGCTATTGATGCTCTTAAAAGGTCAGAATAATCATGAACCGCTTTAATGGTATTTACAAAGAAAGTAAGAAACATTAAATTGGTTTTAGGCGTTTTGCCCGGTGCCAATAAGTTAACACCTGTATTTGTTGCTAAACTCCAGTTGTTGTGCTTTCCACTACCATTAATGCCGGCAAATGGCTTTTCGTGTAAAATTACTTTTAAGCGGTGGCGCTTTGCTACCCTTGTCATAACATCCATTAATAAGGTGTTGTGATCAACGGCAATATTCACTGCTTCAAAAATGGGGGCTGCTTCAAATTGCGAAGGTGCAACCTCGTTATGACGCGTACGAAGGGGGATACCTAATTTATATGCCTCATTTTCATAATCCCGCATAAAAGCATACACTCTTTCCGGAATTGAACCAAAATAATGATCTTCTAACTGCTGGCCTTTTGCCGGGGAAGCACCAAAAACGGTACGGTCGCAAAGCACTAAATCCGGACGAACGTTTGCTATGCTCTCATCAATAACAAAATATTCCTGCTCCCATCCAAGTGTTGCAGTTATTTCAGTAACATTTTTATCAAAATAATTACAAACTTCTACGGCTGCTTTATCCAATGAATGTAAAGCTTTAAGTAGCGGTGCTTTATAATCAAGACTTTCGCCGGTATAGGATACGAATAATGTTGGAATACATAAAGTTCTACCATTTCCGATTTCCATTACAAATGCCGGAGAAGAAGGATCCCATGCAGTATACCCACGAGCTTCGAATGTTGCACGTAAACCACCACTGGGAAACGAAGATGCATCCGGCTCTTGTTGAATTAAGGCTCCACCATCAAATTCTTCAATAGCAGTACCATCACTTTTTAAAGTAAAAAAGCTATCGTGTTTTTCAGCGGTTGTACCTGTAAGTGGTTGAAACCAGTGAGTAAAGTGGGTTACTCCTTTGCTTTCGCCCCATGCACGTAAACCATTTGCAATTTGATTTGCAACAGCGCGGTCAATTTTTTTTCCGCCTTTAATGCTTGATGTAAGGCTTTTATATGCTTCATCACTAAGGTATTCCCTGGCGGTTTTTAAAGTGAAAACATTTTCACCAAAAATCCCCGTGATTTTAGTTGAAGGCGCAACAAAAACTGCGTTAGAATTATTAAGATTACTAACTGCTTGAAATCGTAATGACATAATCAAATTATATTTATTTCGATGCAAAAAAACACTAATAAATTTATTATGCCAACTTTTTATTTAATAAACACCTATCAAATCGTTAGAAATTAATCAATTTTCAATTAATTTTTTATATAGATGGTGGCTTTTTTGGAAAGTAGATCGGTTAAAATAAGTATTTAAATATTTATAATACAAAATATGATTTTATTTTGCAGTAATCAATCATTAATAATAACGGAGTAATAATAAAGGGTAAAATAAAACTTCTATAACGAACAATAGCTCCTGAAAATGTAATAGTATAACCCGCAATAATTAATATACTAAGTCCAAAAATTATCAGGAACCAAAAAAAGGGGTTGGGAATTTTTAATTTAAAAGGAAAAATTAAGTAAGTAATAAAGATGATAATTGCTGAAGCAGTTTCAAAAAAAGCCAGCAAAGCGGCTATACCCTTTCCTTCAGTTAAATGAGGTCTTAAAAAAGCCATATCAATGGCCGTAGGTAAATACTTAAAAAAACTAAAGGCATTCGGCTGTAATGCATTGGTGTAAATGGCCGATCCTCCTGACAAAGCAAGAAATTCCTGTTGTTTATTTGCAAGAAAAAAAGGAAAATTTAAGGTAGGTACTAAGGTTGGTAGAAAGAAGAAAAGAAAAATGCCCATTAAATATACCAAGGTGAAAATCCATGGAGTTGCCTTAGGCAACTTATTAGAATACCACCAGCAAAAGAGGGCAGGAATTAAAATAAATGCAACATAATTACGTAGGGAAAATATAACCACAAGGCTGGTAACTATAATGATCCACGCTTTTAAGTTGTATTTTTTATTATTTAGAACTTTAGAGAAGAAAAATATAATCAAACCGGTAAAGGACAGGATGAAACCATCTTTATGAACACCACTACACCAAAAAAGGGTTGAAGGAATAAAGAAGATGCCAATAAGCAAAAGGACTTTTCTGTTTGATGAATAAACGGTAAATACCCGATATAAGCCTACCAATCCTAATAAAAAAAAATAATTAAAGAAGATTATGAGTGTGTAATAACTTTTATTAGTTATCACATTTAATACAGCAATGAGTTTAACCAAAACATTGCTCTTTAAATCGTTCCAATACGAATTTGATCCACTAAAAATATTTCCCGTTTCATCATAACCATACGAAAATAAATCTTTAATAAAAGATAAAGGGTCATTTAAAAGCCAGTCCGTTTCGGTTAAGCTTAAATGGTAAAAGCGCCAGGTATCGGCAGTTGCATAGTATTGAGGAAGTTTGTAAAACAAGGCAAATGCAAACCCTGCAATAATTTTAATGATGAAAATGCTCAGCAATTGCCCCTTGCTAATCCCGGAATGTTTTAGGAAAGTAGTTTTTACTACTAAATAACTGCAGAGTAAAAGGTAAAATATAAAAATGATGACTTCCAGGAAGATGGTATTTATCGGTTAATCAATCATATCATTCTTTACTGCAAAAAAAACAAGTCCTGCAGTATTTTTCAATCCAAAACGTTCCATCATTCTCTCCTTTATACTTTCCACCGTTCTGGAACTTATGTTCATTTTTTCACCTATTTCTATACTAGTAAATTCCATGCAGATATAGCGGAGCACCGTTCTTTCTTTTTCACTAATTTCAAGCGCATTGTTTAAGGAAGGCGCTATACGAGATTTATTGTGTGCTTTTTTGAGTAAAATTTTATTTACAAAATTGTTCAGGTAATAACCTTTAGTAACCACATCGGTTATGGCTTTCTTAATTTCGGATGGTTCGGT
>JBBSJX010000155.1:0-8801 GCA_038256825.1 Chitinophagales bacterium | reverse complement strand
GATGGTAATATTTCTATTATTCCACAAAGCGGAACAGCACCTTTCGAATATTCTATTGATGGTGGAACAACCTATGTAAGTGGTCCTGACGCCGGGTATACTTTCGTAAATCTTGCACCGGGTACCTATCAACTGCGGCTTCGGGCTAATGGTTGCGAATCGGATCCCGTAGAGAGAGTAGTTGGCACACAAGGAAACGCGCCTACATTCATTAATAATCAATCCATTGTTTTAAACGCAACTTGCGGCAATAATGATGGAAACATTTCTATAATTCCAACCAGCGGCACACCTCCGTTTATGTATTCAATTGATGGTGGAACAACCTATGTAGCTGGCCCTGATGCAGGATATACATTCCTTAATCTTGCTCCCGGAACTTATCATCTGGTACTTAAAAGTTCAACCGGTTGTGTTTCGGATATAGTTGAAAAAACTGTTGAATCAGGATGTCCTAAGAATACTAATTTTAGTAACCGCGGCGCCGGAAATAGTATTACCGCCGAAAAACCATTAAGTGGTAAAATTGAAATGATTGCAGCATATCCAAATCCCAGCAAAGGTCAGTTTAAAGTACAGTTACAAAACTTTATGTCGCCAAAAGCTGAAGTATTTATTTTTGATGGAAAAGGAACACTGGTACAAAAACACCAGCTTAACTTAGTTCAGACTAATACTGCCGAGTTTAATCTTTCCAACCAGGCACCTGGATTATATTACATTAAAGTAGTTGGAAAAAATGGAATAAAAACCTCCAAATTATTGATACAATAATATTGGTTAAAAACTAATATTCCTTCTTAAAGTCCGGTTGCAATGGTAACCGGACTTTTTATTTTTATTAAAAAGTTATTAACTATTTTCAGTGATTTTATAAATGAAATAAGATTTATAAAATCCTTGATTTATACAATAAAGCCCTTATGAAATTATGGTATAAAATACTAACATAACAAGTTGACAACATTATTTTCAACTATTCTGCTGCTTAAAATTATAGTGCACAAGAGTGCGACGCAACAGAAGTACAATTGAAAATTGAAAGTTGACTACAAAAAAAAATAAATAAAAGCTGGCATAATAATTTAACATCTTATAAAAACAAGTGTAAAGCTTGCATTAACTAAACAAAAACTAAAGAAATGAAAAAAATATTTGTATTAGCTTTTGCTGCATTTGCTATGGTAGCTTGTAACGACGAAAACGATAAAACCGTTGTTGAAACTACAGAAACCAGTAATGCGCAAACTACAACTACTTATACAGCAACCGAAGGTGATGTTATTTATAAAAACGAAAAAGTAATGGTTATGAGAAATGGGGACTGGGTTGAAGCGGACAATGATGTATCCCTTGAAGATGGTGTTGTTGTTAAAAAGAATGGAAGAGTTGTACACGATGGCAACGAAGTGGTTTTAAAAGATGGTGAAATTGTTACCCGTACCGGAAGGTTTATAGATAATACAGGGCATGCCATTGAAAATGCATGGGATGCAACAAAAGAAGGCGCAAAAGATGCGGGTGATGCAGTAAAAGATGGTGCAAAAAAAGTTGGAAAAGAAGTTGAAGAAGCATTTGACGGTAAGAAGAATAATTAATTGCTGATTATATATTTATACTGAAACCCTTTATACTTTAATAGGTATAAAGGGTTTGTTTTTTTATGCAACTGGTATTAAAAACCCTGGTTTTTCAAACCACAATTGAACTCAATTAATGCACCTGAAATGTAAACTTTTATAAAAAGAGTTTTTATCTTACGCATCAACCAAACTTTTTTTTATGAAACATTTACTGATTATTACAGTTGCAGCAATGTTTAGCATGCTGGTTGGGTGTAACCAAAAAAACAACGATAATGTAGCAAAAAACAGCTCATCAGAAGAAAAAAACCTGGCAGCATTTAACGTGGTAAGTAATGCATTTGAAACCGGAAATGTAAGCGGAATTGATAGTGTAGTAGCTGATGATTATGTAGATCACTCCGACAGAGGAGATATTAAAGGAAGAGATAGCTTAAAAGCAATGATTGTAGTGATGCATGATTTTATGAAAAATGGTAAAACAGAAACCATTCACAAGGCTGCCAAAGATGACTTTGTATATGGCTGGATGCGCTATACCGGCACAAGTAATGGAGAAATGGGAATGCCTGTTGGCCCCTACGATATGCAATCAGTAGAAGTGGTTAAGTTTAAAGATGGAAAGGCCACAGAGCATTGGGCTTTCATGGAAATGCAGGATGTAATGGAAATGATGGCGCCACCTGCAAAAAAGTAATATATACTTTTTATCTACGTAAAAGGACAGCTAACCCTGTCCTTTTTTTTGTTTATAAAAGTCTTTAAAATTTTTCGGTGTTTGTTTTAAATCATTTTTATGAGGGAAGATATTTTAAGATTTGGGAATTGGAGCAGTGATAAACTTTTGTTGTCAAAGATTACCCTGTACTATCGAAGGCTCTGCTAAACCGTAGTTTTTATTTTAACCTGTGTTTGTAATTTCTGGGTTTGTCAAAAGGCGTAAAACTTTCATCGGCAAAATTTTAGTATGCATCTTAATCTATTTAGTAAGGTTAATTTTTTACTGTAAAATTCAAATTCCTGGTATACATCATTTAAGTGGTATAGTTTTTTTCTAAGTATTCAAATCAATTTTCAAAAACAAAATATTCTAAAAACAAAATGTATGAATAGTATTAACGAGCAACAATCAGAAGAAAACCACCAAGATCTACATGGCAACGAAGCAGGTAAAAAAATTAAAGAATTAGCCGAAAAAAATAATAGCTGTTTTTTTTGTACTGCAATAACCAATGGCCAACCAATTAAAACACGTCCAATGGCCATTCAAAAAATGGATGAAGCCGGCAATTTTTGGATGCTTAGTGCCAGTGATAGTCATAAAAATCAGGAAATACAAAAAGACGACAAAGTTCAATTGCTGTTTCAAGGCAATGCCCATTCTGATTTTTTAAGCATTTATGGTAAGGCTACCATATCAACCGAAAAAAAATTAATTGAAGAATTATGGGAGCCTATTTTAAAAACCTGGTTTACCGAAGGGGTTAATGATCCACGCATTACCGTTATAAAAGTTGAAACAACAGAAGGTTATTACTGGGATAATAAAAATGGAAATACTATTGCATTTTTAAAAATGGTGGCTGGGGCTGCCATGGGCAAAACCCTTGACGATTCTGTTGAAGGGAAAATATTTGTATAAAAACTTTATAGAATTAAGAATGCAATGAATCCATTCTATTGCTTTCTTAATTCTTTTACATTTAAGTTGGATGATTTACAATAAGGGGCATTTCAACAATTAAAAGAATCAATATAAATTCCTACTCACATTGTTCAATAAATTACAATAATTTAGATTTTACTTCCTTCCTTTTTTGAACTAAAATTTAAATCTGCACATGCAAACTGCAAAACTGGTACTATCTGCTTTGATATTCGTGTTTATTATTTCCTGCTCTTCTAGCAATTCAAAAAATATAAGTAACGGCGAAAACAAATGGAAAACTTTGTTTAATGGTAAGAATCTTGATGGCTGGATCCCGAAAATTTACCACCACGAAACAGGTGAAACTATGCAAATACTTTTAGTGTAAAAGATGGAAACATCTTAATTAACTATGATGGGTATAAAGAGTTTAAAAACAGGTATGGACATTTGTTTTACAAACAACCTTATTCATCTTTTCACCTAAAATTTAAGTACCACTTTACTGATCAATGGTTAAAAGATGCACCGGTGTATACATATAGAAACAGTGGAGTAATGTTTCACTCGCAGGATCCTAAAACGATATTAAAAGAACAGGATTGGCCTATCTCGGTTGAATACCAGATTCTAGCCGAAGAAAAACAAGGCGTTTCCCGCCCTACTGGTAACATGTGTTCACCAGGCACCGATGTGTTTTACAACAATGAAAAAGATCGCAGGCATTGCATCAACTCAACTTCAAAAACGTATAAATGGGACGAATGGATAAGTGGCGAATTAATTGTGTACCAGGATTCCCTTGTACAACACATTGTAAATGGAGATACCGTTTTACAATATACCAAACCACAAATTGGTGGCGCTGTAGCAAATGGCTATGATCCAAAAATAAAAATTGATGGCAAACCTTTAACCCATGGTTATATCGCCTTGCAATCCGAAGGACAAGGGATAGAATTTAAAGACATTAAAATCAGGATGATAAAAATGTAGGTTTCGATGGCTTTTATTTAAAAATTATCTAACACCAGTAATATGAATTTTCCGGACTTTACCGAACCATCAATTTGGATAAGCTTACTCACCCTAACCTTTCTTGAAATTGTATTGGGGGTTGATAACATTATTTTCATCTCCATCATATCCGATAAACTAGATCCTGCACAACAAAAAAAAGCAAGAACAATTGGTTTGATGCTCGCAATGGTTTTTAGAGTCGGGTTACTATTAACCATAACCTGGATTTTAAAATTACAGGATCCTTTATTCACCATTCCATTTATTGAAGTGGATGATGTGCCAATTGCAATAAGTGTTAAAGATTTGATTTTAATGGCAGGGGGAATATTTCTCATATTTAAAAGCACCCTCGAAATACACTCCAAGCTGGAAAAAACTATTGATGAAGAAAGCGATACTAAAAAGGTTTATGCAAGCATTAAAACCGTAATCCTACAAATCGTTTTAATTGATGCAGTCTTCTCTTTTGATTCTATATTAACTGCAATTGGCCTTGTGGACGAAGTTATTATCATGATCATTGCAGTAGTCATTTCTATAATAATAATGATAGTCTTTGCCGGGGCCATCAGCAAGTTTATAAACGAACATCCAACGCTACAAATGTTGGCATTATCGTTTTTAATTGCCATTGGAATAATGCTGGTTGCAGAAGGTTTTCATCAAAAAATCAGCAAGAGTTATATCTACACAATGATCGCTTTTTCGCTTTTGGTCGAATTGCTCAACATGCGGTTGAAAAAAAATTCCGAATCAATTAAACTAAAAAGAAGAAGTTGATAAAATAAGAAATTCAAACAAAGAGGGGTGGCTTATATAAAGCACACCCCTCTTTTTTTATTAATATAATTTAGAATTATTTGCTGGCAAAAAATAAAAATGTTTAAGGCATTTTTATTGTTAAAAATGTAGGTGAGCCAGGGGTTGGAGCACCCTTTTTTATCCACTTTCCAACCGAAAAATTATAACTCAAGAAATATAACTATGTATTAATCCAGCATCAGGTACGCTCCACTTCTGTTGCACTAATCTAAAAGAAGAAAAGTTAGAAATACGATACCAGCAACGGTTCCTTGTGGCAACATTGTTGCGTCGCAATCACTTCATCTTTTACCTAAAATGCATCTTAAGTATTCAATGCACAAATGCGCTTAATAGATTGAAAAACCTGGTTTAGTAAATTACAAAAAATAGCCAGTTATTTAAAAGGATACATTAAACAAACAGCTTATTTAATGTATCATTTTAGTTTTAACGCAGTATAATTAAATATAAAATCTGTATCAAAAAGCACACTGGTTTTTTGAAGCATTTTTTCCAGCCAATAAAAACTACCAAACAATAAAAAGATCCATATTGTTATATAAGTCCAAGTGTGCGAACCGCCGGTGGTCGGTCAGGCAGCAACGGCAGTTTCATTAATATTTGGAGCTGGCTACAACATTATTAAATCTAATTTGCTTATTTTCATATCCAATTTAGCTTATGGCCAACTATAATATTCACATCAACGGAAAGGAGCAGCAGGTACAAGCAGCTTCAGACACCCCTCTTTTGTGGGTTTTACGCGACCACCTGGGCCTGGTAGGCACTAAGTTTGGTTGCGGTATTGCACAGTGCGGTGCATGCACGGTTCACTTTAATGGTGTGGCAGTCCGGTCGTGCCAGTTACCCGTTTCGGCGGTAGCCAAAGGCAAAATAACCACCATAGAAGGTTTAAGTGAAAAAGGCGACCACCCCCTGCAACAGGCATGGGAAGAAGTGGATGTGCCCCAATGTGGTTATTGCCAGGCAGGCCAGATTATGACGGCAGCAGCCTTGTTAAAAACCAATCCACACCCTAGCATGGAGGAAATAGAAAATACCATGCATGGAAATATTTGCCGTTGCGGCGCTTATCACCGCATACGCGAAGCCGTTCTTTTAGCCAGCACTAAATCCTGATTATGACAACTTTAAATAAAACCAGCAGGCGTAACTTTTTAAAGCTTACCACTGTAACCGGTGGCGGACTGATACTTGGTTTCAGTTGGCTTACTTCTGAAGCGCAAATACCTGTAGTAGTTACCGAAGCAGGTATGGCAGGCAGTGCCGGTCTTAACAGTTACTTATCCATTGCCACCGATGGCACTATTACTATTTTATCGCCCAATCCCGAACTGGGTCAGAATATAATGACCTCGTTCCCTATGATTGTGGCCGAAGAACTGGATGCTGACTGGACTAAAGTAAAAGTAGAACAGGCAGCATTGGACACCAAAGCTTTTGACAGGCAACTTACCGGCGGCAGCGGTGCCGTACCACATAGTTGGAAATTATTAAGAAATGCCGGTGCAACAGCCCGCGCCATGCTTATACAGGCGGCAGCACAACAATGGAATGTTTCGGCAGATGAGTGTACCGCTAAGGATGGTTTTGTTATTCATACAAAATCGGGCAATAAACTAGGCTTTGGTGAACTTGCTAATGCAGCCAGCAAACTACCTGTACCAACAGAAGTTAAATGGAAAGATCGGAAGGATTTTAAACTAATAGGAACCGCTGTTAAAAACGTTGCGGTACATGATATTGTAACAGGTAAACCTTTATTCGGCATCGACTTTCACCGCGAGGGAATGTTGTATGCAGTAATACAACGCCCTCCTGCTTTTGGAACCAAAATTAAATCGGTGGATGCCTCGGCAGCTAAGGCAATGCCTGGGGTAATAGATATTGTTACATTTAAAAACAATGTTGCAGTTGTAGGCAAATCAACCTGGGAGGTGATGAAGGCCCGTAAAGCTTTAAAAGTTGTTTATGAAAAAGATGGAAATATAGAAAGCACGGCAGACCACGACCAAATATTTAAAACCCTGTTGGATACCGGAAAAACCACCGTGCGCAGAAAAGATGGAGATGTTGAAGTTGCATTTAAAAATGCAGCCAAGGTGGTAAAAAATGAATACCAATGCCCCTTTTTATCGCATAGTCCAATGGAGCCCATGAACTTTTTTGCTCATGTAAGGCCCGATGGCGTTGAACTGGTTGGTCCAACGCAAACCCCTGCAAGTGGCAGGGCAGCAACAGCCAAATTATTAGGAATACCTGAAGATAAAATTACTTTACAATTAACCCGTTTAGGCGGTGGATTTGGAAGAAGGTTAAAAACGGATTATGTAACCGAAGCTGCGGAGCTATCCAGTTTAATTAAAGCTCCTGTTCAAGTTATTTGGAGCCGGGAGGACGATATGGCTGGAGGAAGTTACCGGCCCGCAGTGCGTTACCGTTTTGAAGCTGCATTAGACAGCAATGGAAATATGACAGGGTATAAATTACGCGGGGTAGGTATAAACTCAGGTAATTCAACACGGGAAGATAATTTTCCCTCAGGCGCTGTAGATAATTTATTAATAGAATCAGTTGAGCACGAATCCCCAATCACTACAGGTGCATGGCGTGCTCCTATTACTAACTTCCTTGCTTTTGCCGAACAATCCTTTCTGGATGAAGTGGCTCATGCAGCAGGTAAAGACCCCGTACAGTTTAGATTAGACCTGTTAAGTAAAGCAAAGAGCGCTCCAGCAGGTGCCGTTAAATATGATGTGGACCGTATGATTGGGGTAATAAAAATGGCTGCTGATAAAAGCGGTTGGGGCAAACGAAAAGATGTTGCACAGGGTTTTAGTGTATACTTCTCCCATCGCTCCTATGTAGCACAAGTATGCGACATGGTAATGAAAAATGGAACGCCCGACATAAAAAAAATACACGCAGTAGCCGATTGTGGCCAGGTAGTAAATTTAAGCGGCGCACGTCAGCAGGTTATGGGTGGTATAGTAGATGGAATGGGTCATGCCATGTATTCCCGGCTTTCATTTAAAGATGGAGAAGCCGTTCAAAAAAACTATGATACTTACCGGATGATCCGAATGAAGGAAATACCTGAAATTGATACTTATTTTGTTGATAATGGGATTGACCCAACCGGATTGGGTGAACCTGCATTACCACCAACTGGTGGTGCTGTTGCAAATGCAATTTTTGCAGCAACCGGCAAAAGAGTAACCACTCAACCTTTTATGGAAGATGAAGCATATAAAAGCGCATTAAAAACAAAACCTGCAGATAACAAACTTCCCAAAAGCAGTTTTGAAAAAGTAAAGAAAGGATAAGATTCCATCATAATTAAAAACCCTGGATAAAATAGCTATTTTATCCAGGGTTTTTTTATAGAATTATAAAAGTAAAGCCTTCAAATATCACAGCCTGTTAATCCAGCCGCTTACTAATTTCTCCATCAATTTTTTCGAACAGGTGCTGCGGTGAAAAAATACGCCAGGTAGGTATATCCATTAATTCAATATAATAATTCAGCTTCTTTTTTTTGAAATCGTACTGGGTTTGCTCAGGCATGTTTAGTGCAACCACCCAGCCGTTTTCGTCGGTTACTTCTTCAAACCACTCTTCATAGTAATCTTTATCGCCGCTATGAAAATTCAATACATTTTCGGTTATCAAAATAAACTTAGTAATGTGTTGCAAAAACATATCATCTATTATATCTCTTT
>JBBSJX010000154.1:0-8821 GCA_038256825.1 Chitinophagales bacterium | reverse complement strand
TACAGCATTTCCACTTCCATTAGACAGTACCTTACTAGGCCATATTGGTTACCAAAACAACGGGGTAACCGATGCGAATGATTATTATGCTTTGGCACTACCCTCAAGAGGTAGTGTACAGATTATTGTAGAAGGTACCAGCACCCATACGGGCAACGGCAACATTCGCTTGTATGGTTATAGACGCCGTTCGTTCTCCCAACCCGTTTTGGACAAGTTTATATCTAACAGTTCAATCATTGCATCGGGTACTACCATAAGAGATACCATTACCATAAATTGTTTAACAACCGATACTTTGTTTTTACGATGGACCTCTTCGGGCTGTTTCAGGTATTCCTTCACTGCTAAATTTACCAATTTAAAGCCTAAGGCCGATCTTACCTACGAGCGGTTTGGAAATACTATAGGCTTCCGTCCGCAATCAAGTAATGCTGATAGTCTTTTATGGAATTTTGGCGATGGCACAACCAGCAAGTTGCATTACCCTGTTAAGACTTACACACCGGGAGTTTATAATGTTAAATTAATCGCCTTTGGTTCTGCATGTAATTTAAAAGACACAGCCACAAGAACCTTTTCTATTACAGGTATAGAAAGATTTACGCCCACAAAAGGCGGTTTAGGGGGAGATCTGAATATGCAAATTTTTGGCGGAGGATTAGATACTTCTGCTATTATAACACTTAAAAAGGGCAATATCACCATTCCTGCAGTTGAAAAATACGGTAATGGCGTGGGCTCGATGATAGGAATGGTTTTCGATTTGCACTATGCTCAATCAGGAAAATATACGCTGGAAGTTGTGTTTAAGAATGGAGATGTGTTCACTTTTGATACCGCTTTTACAATTGAGCCAATGGTTTATCCTGACACCTATTCAGAAATTGTAGGGCCTGCTATTTGGCGCACAGGGCACACCGGAAACTTCAACCTTATTGTAGGTAATAATGGTAATACCATTGCGCGTGGGGTAATAGTTGCGCTGGTATGGCCGAAGTCAGCAAAGCTGGAATTTTATGGAAAACAATACAGCCCCAATTCTTCCGAATTTATTGATGTTGAAATGAAAGAGTATAATGAAACAATAAGATCTTCTTATGGTCTGGTTAAATGGATCTACGACAGCATAAATACTGTAACACCGATTGATACGTTTAAAACCAGTGCTTACGACGGCTATGTGCAATTTTTATACGTACCCGTCATTGCACCTAAGTCTACCTATCAACTTCCGTTCAAGCTAACTGCAAATGCATCTTCAAAATATAAATTAATCACTTATACTGTTAAGCCAAATCAATACGGTTCATGTGAAACTTTCAATATCAACTCTGCCTTTACAGGTCCGGCAGCAGTGGAGCTAATGATTAATTCGCTCGATTGGGCCGTTGATGAATTGAACGTTCCCAAGACCACGAAAATACCAGCCCAGATAGCAGTGAAAACACTAAAAGTTACCCAAAAACATATTGATGTTAGTAGTGAAGTAGCATCACGCAGGCTATGGGCATCCTACTACAATTGGAAATATGGAGGTGGTGGAGAAAATCATGGACTAACCGACAGTGAATATTTTGATTATTATAAGGAAGGATTAGCTGCCGATGAATTTGCAAAAGCCCAACTGAAGGAAATTGCAATAGATCAGGGTATAAATATTTTACAGTTACCGGCAGGTAAAAGGAAAAACAAACTAACGGATCAGATCCACGATAATAACCAGGCCTTACTAAATAAGGCTAGTGATTATCACAAAATTGCCGGGAAAAAAACCGGACGGTCGAAAACCTGGCGGATGAAAAAGAAGGAGCCTGCAAAGGCGTGGAAAGATCAGTTTGAGAAAGGCGAGAAAACCCTGGGCGAGCTAACGGAACTTGAAAACCTTGAAGCAATTGCGAAAGGGGCAGGGAGAGTTAAAAATGCAAAAAGTGAACTGGAAGCCCTGATAAAATACATAGAAGAAAACTGTCCTGAACATAAAGAAGCGCTGGAAAAACTAAAAGAAGAACTCAACAAAGAAACGGATATCAATAAGGAAAAAGAAAAGGCTACCGAAACATCTACGTCTTTTGATCCGAATGCTATCTATGGTCCAACAGGTTTCAACCAACCCGGGTATGTCAATAGCTTCGACCGACAGCCGTTTGTAATTATGTTCGAAAATGTTGACACCGCTAAAGCAGATGCCCAGATTGTCACAATTAAGGACACGATTGACAAAACTAAATTCGACCTGTCAACTTTCGAACTTGGCAACATAACCATAGGAGGCAAATGGTACGAATTACCTAAGAGCAGAAATGAAGTGGTGATGGAAATTAATCTTTCTCCAGATAGAAATATGCGGGTTCGCCTCAATGCTTCTCTCGATACAACTACCGGAATAGCTACCTGGCAGTTTACGTCCATTGATCCACAAACTAACGACCTGCCGGATTTTGATGGCTTCCTTCCTCCTAATATAAATTATCCTTCAGGAGAAGGTTCAGTAACCTTTAGCATTTATCCTCATAAAAATCTGCCTCACGGTACCACCTTGAATTCAAGAGCTTCCATTATTTTTGATTTCAATAAACCAATACTTACCAATAGTTGGATAAATACCATTGATGCTCAAAAGCCATCAGGACAAATACAGTCGCAGGTTACACAGGATTCCGTAATTGTAATTAACTATGGTGCAACAGATGCTGACGCCGGAGTAGAATATTACAACCTTTATATTTCTGAAGACAATCAAGAATGGGTATCCATTGGAGGCGGTAATTATACTTCTCAGAGCTTTATCGGTAAACCTGGCAAAACATACTTTTTTTATGTTGAAGCTGAGGACAGGGTTGGCAATCGTGAAGAAAAATCCCCCGTAGCGGAAGCTTCTGTTAGCCTTTCGCCAACATTTGCTATCACCCTTGGCAACATAACCGCCACCAACGAAGCCGCCCGCAACCGCATCAACTGGAACACACTACATGAAGATGCCGGCGACTGGTTTGAGGTTGAGAAGAGTATTGACGGCCGCAACTTTACAACCTTGACTAAGCAAGCCGGAAGTGGTGGTGCTGCTGACTACACCGTATACGACAACGCACCTTCCGATGGCCGCAACTATTATCGCCTTAAGATGTACGACATATCTGGTGGATTTAAGTACAGCCGTGTAGTGAGTGTATTTGTATTAAACCAACGTTCGTTTGTAATGGAAGCTTACCCCAACCCCGTACAAAATCAATTGAACATTACCCTGCACGGAGCCATTGAAGGAAGGGGTAGCATTAGCGTGTACAATATGATGGGTATTTTGATTAGGAATACTCCTGTAAACAGTGTGAGGTTTAGCCTGGATATGGCAAACTATCCAAAAGGTAATTACCTGGTAAAATATACTGACAATATAAATTCAACAATCATAAAAATTACCCGGCAATAACATAATCTGTAAGGATGATGGTTATATTAATATCGGAAATCATATTGCTTCGTTAAACAGTTTTAAAACAAAGCAGACTGTAATAAAAAGAGGCTGCCTTTAGAGGAGCCTCTTTTTATTAGATAATTTTAATAAGCCTTGCGGGAGAGTAAAAAACGATTTTTAGATCCGGTTTTTGGTAGCCGGCAGTTGTAAGTTAATGAGGCAGCCGTTGCCACGCTCGGTTCAAGTTCAGGTTTTCATAGCGGCGTGACAGTATAGTTTGATTAATTAAGGACTGCATTGTTGTACAAAATTAATATCGCAGTTTAATAATGGGCAAAATAAAGTTTATTCATAGGTATGCGGTACAAGTGAGTGACACAACGATGTTGATTGAAAAACAAAGCTTCACTCCATAAAAAAATATCTCTGGTTACAAAAGTTTGCAAACATTACTGCAATTTGGATTTATTTAAAAACCGCAGGTTTAGTAAAATGGACGAAACAGTTAAACCAATAATAAACCCGATCCATATACCCGAGGCGCCCATTTGCATGGTAAAAGCAAGATAATAACCTATGGGAATTCCTATAACCCAATATGCTACCGCCACAAATACAGTGGGCAGTTTTACATCTCTTATCCCTCTCAATAAACCCACTCCAATTGCCTGGGTGGCATCCGAAATTTGAAAAAATGCACCTAACACCAGTAGGGTAGAGGAGATAGTTGCAACCCCCAGGTTGTTGGTAAATAAATAAGGAAGCTGGTTTTTGAAAAGAATGAAAAATATACCACAAATTAAACCGTATGCAAGGCCTCCCAACATGGTGCTGGTGCCAATATTTCGTATCAATAAATGTTCATTGCGGCCATATCCGTTGGCAACCCTTATTGATCCTGCAAGCGAAAGACCCAGGGAGGCCATAAAAGTAACGGAGGCAATGTTTAAAGCTATCTGGTGTGCAGCCTGTGCCGAAGCCCCCAGCCAACCTATCATAATGCCCGAAACCGAAAAGGCGGCTGATTCCATACCATATTGCATACTGCTGGGTATACCAATCTGCAATAGTTCTTTCCAGGTTTTACTGCTCAGTTTCCACGCCTGTAAGCGAACTTTTAAATAAGGTTGGTAAACACGATGGCGTAAAATAATCAGGATCATTATCACCATAATTAGTGTACGAATAATGAGTGTGGCTAACCCTGCGCCAAATAATTCCATTCGGGGCGCACCCAATTTACCGTAAATAAGCACCCAGTTTAAAAAAGCATTCAGGGGTAAAGATGCCAGCGAGAGCATCATAGCAGTTTTGGTAATTTCCAAACCATCGCTAAACTGTTTTATTGCCAAAAACATGAGCATAGGAATAATGCCCCATGCCATTATTTTATAGTAGGGCATGGCAAATTCCACCACAATATCATCCTGACCTAAATGGTTTAATAACCCGCTGGTACTTATAATTACCAGGGCAATTGCCAGCGCGGTAAAGGTGCTCAGTATAAAACCATTGTATAATAATTTTGATGCTTTATGTACATCATTCCGGCCATTGGCCATTGCCACGAGGGGAGAAATAGCCATCGTCATTCCTATACCTAAAACCATGGGAATGGCAAGGGCATTAATTACCAAAGAAGACGCAGCTAACTGCCGGTAATCAATAGGGCCTATCATGGCGCTATCAATTAACCCCAGTGCCATTTGCGATACATTACTTATTATTAATGGTACCGCAATCTTAAGCGTTTTTGGAAATTCTTTAAACATGGGCGGCAAAAGTAAATTATTCCGCCCATTGACACACATGAGGAACTCTACTTACAAAAATTGAATAAAGAAAATTATAGAGGAAGCCTTATTCCTTTTGTCCAGTTTATTTCAGCAACCAATTCAGAAAAGTTAATTAAACTAACAATCTCTTCCAGGTATTTTGCATCAGTTAAATCAAAATGGTTCAGCTCGCTGCTATCTGCATCCAATACACCTACTACTTCGTTGTTGACTATTATGGGCACCACAATTTCTGAACGTGATGCACTGCTGCAGGCAATATGGCCTGGAAATTTTTCAACATCAGGTACTATCAATGTTTCCCTTTTTTCCCAACTACTTCCACAAACACCCCTTCCTTTTTTTATCCGGGTACAGGCTACAGGACCCTGGAAGGGGCCAAGTACCAATTCGTATTTACGTATCAGGTAAAAGCCAATCCATAACCAGTTAAACTGTTGTTTTAAAGCAGCGGAAACATTTGCAAGGTTGGCTACAAGGTTATCTTCACCGGTAAGTAATCCCTCTATTTGTTTAATAAGCGATTGATATTGTTCTTCTTTAGTTCCCTGTATTATATTAAGATCTTCAGCCATGTTAAAAACGATAATTTTTGTGAAGGTAATGTTCTTTTATAAATGATTGTAAGGGTTAAAATTAGCCCAGGTTAAACCTAACCTATTGTTAACGAGGGGATGGTTTGTTTTTTGCACTCCGTAAAATAAAAAGTTTTATTATGAACAACAAATCAACAAAAATAGCTCCGGGTGCCGAAGGAGAAAATTCAAAGAAAAACAAGATTAATAATGAAGAAACGATGACTGATGCCCAGCGATCGTATCTTAAAGAATTAGCCGATGAGGCTGGCGAAAATATGGATGAAAATCAATCGAAAGATGATGCGGATGTTCAAATTAATGCCCTTGAACACAAAGCAGATAAATCATAACTAAAGCTATAAATGTAAAATTAAGCCTCTCTAAAGTTGCATACATTTGAACTTTTTTATTTGATTATTGTTTATTATTCAATCATTTATAGCCAAAATAGGGTATGTTATACAATAGCTTTGTTTATAGAGCGGTATTTTGTTAGCTTTACTCCAATCATTCATACAAAAAAAATAATATGTCTCCCGACCAAATTTCAAAGTTTATTGAAACTGAACAATTAAATAATCCAACAGTAAAAATAGAATTTAAGAAACGTAATACCATTATAGGGCTGTTTGTTAAGCTTAATGATTATGATGAGCTTAAAGTGAAAAATTTCTGGAGATTGGTTACTGAAACTAATTTAGAACAATGGCATAAATCAAATGATATTAACGATGCCAAACTCTTTAATGGCAGCGAATTTACCCGCCTTTCAGTAGTAAAGAAAAAAGCTTAATGTTTTTAAAGTGTTGGTTTGCAAACCAACACTTTTCTATTGTTACTATTCCTGCGTTTATTTTTCTCTTCCCAATCTACCAGACGCCCTTTTAAAAATGGATTTATTGATTGAAACCCTAAGGTTTTGGTTTTAACAATACAATTTTCAATTTTTTACTGTTGCAGAATATAAATTATAGTCTGCTATTTCTCTTAATTTGCAACCCTAAAACCAAGTCAAAAAATGGAATTTCAGTTAAGTGAAGAACACCTGATGATACAACAGGCTGCCAGGGATTTTGCAAAAAATGATTGTTTACCCGGTGTTATAGAAAGAGATGAACTCCAAAAATTTCCTTATGAGCAGGTTATGAAGCTTGCAGAGTTGGGTTTTATGGGTATGATGGTTGATCCAAAATATGGTGGTTCGGGAATGGATACTGTGAGCTATGTTTTAGCTATGGAAGAAATTAGTAAAATTGATGCAAGCGTTAGTGTTTGCATGAGTGTAAACAATAGCCTTGTTTGCTGGGGACTGGAAACATATGGAACCGAAGAGCAAAAAAACAAATATTTAGTTCCCCTTGCCCAGGGCAAAAAAGAGGAAGAATTATACATTGGTGCTTTTTTATTAAGTGAGCCGGAAGCGGGTAGTGATGCAACTTCGCAAAGAACCACTGCCGAAGATATGGGTGATTATTACCTTTTAAATGGAACCAAGAACTGGATAACCAATGGGTCCACTGCTTCGGTTTACCTTGTAATTGCTCAAACACATCCCGATAAAAAAAGCAATGGCATTAATGCATTTATTGTTGAAAAAAACTGGGAAGGTGTATCTGTTGGCGCTAAAGAAAATAAACTGGGAATAAGAGGAAGTGATACCCATAGTATTATGTTTACCGACGTGAAAGTGCCCAAGGAAAATAGAATTGGTAATGATGGTTTTGGATTTAAGTTTGCTATGAAAACCCTTGCAGGTGGCCGTATTGGTATAGCATCGCAGGCGCTTGGTATTGCCAGCGGCGCTTATGATCTTTCGGTGGCTTACTCAAAAGAACGCAAAGCTTTTGGAACAGAAATTATGCATCACCAGGCCATACAGTTTAAAATTGCCGACATGGCTACCAAGGTTGAAGCGGCACGTTTACTTTGCCTGAAGGCTGCCTGGGATAAAGACAATGATAAAGACTACACCGTAAGTTCATCCATGGCAAAAGTATTTGCCAGCGAAGCAGCAATGTGGTCGGCAGTTGAAGCAGTGCAAATACATGGCGGTTATGGTTTTGTAAAGGAATACCACGTGGAAAGGCTGATGAGAGATGCCAAAATTACCCAGATATACGAAGGCACCAGCGAAGTTCAACGAATTGTAATAGGAAGAGCTATCTTAAAATAATTAGTTGCTTTTGGGTTTTGCAGGTTGCTTTAATTTAAGGCACGTGTAAAACCCAAATTTTTTTTATACCAGTAATAGGTGGATTAATTTCTATTAACACTTTTAAGTTTTTATTTGGTTAGAAAGCTCCTCAAAAAAAATTAGTTTGTAAGCATGCCGGTAAATATTGCCAAATACAATGAAATAATGCAGGACCTTAACAGCAACCAGGTACAATTGGTGGCTGTAAGTAAAATAAAACCCGTTAGCGATATATTGGCTTTTTATAACCTGGGCCAAAAAGACTTTGGCGAGAATTATGTGCAGGAATTAGTAGATAAGCAGCCTAAATTACCACAGGATGTTCGCTGGCATTTTATTGGGCATTTACAAAGCAATAAGGTAAAGTACATTGCTCCTTTTGTTACCCTTGTACACGGAGTGGACAGCCTGAAGCTATTAAAAGAAATTAATAAGCAGGCTGCAAAAAATAGCCGTATCATTCATTGTTTGTTACAGGTACACATTGCCCGCGAAGAAACCAAGTTTGGATTGGATGATGGCGAGTTAGCCGATGCTATTGAAGAAATAAAAACTGGTAGTACGTATTCAAATATTTTTATTGAAGGCCTGATGGGCATGGCCTCGTTTAGCGATGATATGGAAAAAGTGCGCAGCGAAATGCGGCATCTTAAAACCTTATTTGATGCTTATAAAGAGGTAAAAACAGACCACATTGATTTTACTACGCTATCGATGGGGATGAGTGGGGATTATGCTTTAGCCATTGAAGAGGGTAGCACTATGGTACGAATTGGCAGCCTGCTTTTTGGTGCCCGCTTATAATGATCTACATGCTTTACTTGTTGTTGATAGGGTG
>JBBSJX010000153.1:0-8829 GCA_038256825.1 Chitinophagales bacterium | reverse complement strand
GCCAATGCATCGTTACTAGCTGCCTATTACCTGGCTGCCGCCAGAGGCCCGCAAGTAGATGAGCTTTTAAAAAACACCGTTATTCTTATGGATCCTTCGTTTAACCCGGATGGGTTAAATCGTTTTGCAACCTGGGCCAATATGCACAAAAGCAAAACCCCGGTTACCGACCCCAACGCCCGTGAGTTTAACGAGGTTTGGCCCGGGGGCAGGTTTAACCATTATTTTTTTGATTTAAACCGCGACTGGCTGCCGGCGCAGCATATTGAAAGCCAAAACCGGCTGGCACTTTTTCACCAGTGGAAGCCTAATATTTTTACCGATCACCATGAGCAGGGTAGCAATGCTACTTTCTTTTTTCAGCCCGGTGTTTTGTCTCGGGCCAATCCTAATACCCCAAAGCGAAACCAGGATTTAACCGGGCTTATTGGTAATTACCATGCAAAATTTTTAGACAGCATCGGCTCACTTTATTTTACCAAAGAAGGTTACGACGATTTTTATTATGGTAAAGGCTCAACCTACCCCGATATAAATGGTGGGATAGGCATTTTGTTTGAGCAAGCCAGCAGTCGCGGCCATGCCCAGGAAACCAGCAATGGAATTCTTACATTTCCTTTTTCTGTGCGCAACCAGTTTGTAACCACGCTTTCCACTTTAGAAGCTGCATTGAACATGCGCAAAGAGTTACTTGAATACCAGAAAGGCTTTTATAAAGATGTAATAAACGAGGCAGCCTCTTTTTCGGCAAAGGCCTATGTTTTTGGCAACGCAAGCGATAAAAGCAAAACATACCATTTGGTTGATATGATGCTGCGCCACCAGATTGAAGTGTACGAATTAAAGCAAAACGCTACCATTGAAGGCAAAAAGTATGCGGCTGGAAGCGCTTTTGTTGTTCCAACAAGCCAGCCGCAGTTTAAAATAATCAAAACCATGTTTGAGAAAACATTTGATTATAAAGACAGCCTTTTTTATGATGTTACTGCATGGACCTTACCGCTTGCTTTTAACCTGGATTATGCTACAGTAAATAACAGTCCCAATGTTTTATTGGGCCAAAAAGTTCAGGCCGCTCAAAAGCCTGTAGGAACTATTAAAGGTGGCCTAAGTAACTATGCCTATGTTTTTGGGTGGGAAGATTATTATGCTCCTAAACTTTTATATGCTTTACAGGCAAAAGGAATTGTAACTAAAGTGGCAACACAAAACCTTGAAGGAATATCAGGGGCTGACAATATAAAATTTACATATGGCGCTATTTTGGTGCCGGTAAAGCAACAATCAAAAACACCTGCTGAAGTTTTTAAGATAATTGAAGAAGCCGTTCAGCAATCGGGTGTTGAGGTAATTGCGCTCCATACGGGATTATCACAAACAGGAATTGATTTGGGTAGTGGAAGTTTTGTGGCTGTTGAACAACCTAAGGTGATGATGTTTGCCGGGACAGGTACCAGCCCAACTGACGTAGGTGAAATATGGCACCTGTTGGATCAACGTTTTGCTATGCCTGTAAGTTTGGTGGATGTAGATCGTTTTAATGCAATAAACCCATCCAAATACACTGTTATTGTAATGCCATCGGGTAGTTATGGCAACCTGGATAAAAACGCACAGGAAAAATTAAAAACATGGATCTCGAATGGTGGAACCCTGGTTGCTACCGAAGATGCCGTAAGCTGGTTAAGCAAAAACGGGTTTACAAAAGTGCAGTTTAAAACGGCAGGCGATAAGAGAGACACAACGCTAATGTTGCCCTACAATATGCGTTCGGACGAAATGCGGGCAAAGGATATGACCGGTTCTATTTTCGAAGCAAAGTTAGATGTAACCCATCCTTTGTGTTATGGATATACTTCACCCACAGTAAGTGTATTTAAAAGCAATACCCTATTCATGGATCAAAATAACAATCCATACGATTCACCGGTAATGTATACCGATAATCCCCTGCAAAGTGGTTATATGTACCGCGGCCATAAAGAACAGGTAAAAAACTCGGCAGTAATTAATATCGATCAGATGGGCCGTGGAAATATAATATCGATGGTAGATAATTTAAACTTCAGGGCGTTTTGGTTTGGCACCAATAAGATTTTCATGAACGCACTATTTTTTGGAAACATTATTCGTTTGTAAGTTAACAACGTATAAAAGTATTTTGAACGCGCTTTCCTTGCAGCTTAAATCCCACATTATACATCATACATCATACATCATAAATCATAAATCATACATCATACATCATAAATCATACATCTCACATCATAAATCATACTTCATACATCCTACATCCTACATCATACATCATACATCATAGATCCTACATCATAAATCATGCATCCTACATCCTACATCATACATCATAAATCCTACATCATACATCATAAATCATAAATCATACATCATATATTTGCCCATTAAGTTTAAACCGCTTTAAGGTTATATAAATTAATTAATTATGAAGTTTAAATCGTTAGGTAAACTGTGTTTGGTAGCCTTATTCTTTTATCTACCAATGCAGTCAATGGCGTGGGGATTACTGGGACATAGAATTGTAGGTGAAATTGCCAGTGCTCACATAAATGCAAAAACCAAAGCAGCCATAAAAAGTATATTAGGCAATGAGTCCATTGCCATGGCAGCAAACTGGGCCGATTTTATAAAATCAGATTCAAACTATAAATACCTGGATGCCTGGCATTATGTAAATTTTGACTCCGGTTTATTGTATAATCAAATGCAGCAGGCGCTAAAAACTGATACCGCTGTAGATGCCTATACAAAACTTACTTTCCTCGCGAACCAGTTAAAGAATAAAAACCTTGCACCTGATAAAAAAGTAATGTACCTGCGGTTGTTAATTCATATTGCAGGCGATGTACACCAACCTTTGCATGCAAGTGCAAAAGGCGATCGTGGTGGAAACGATATTAAGGTGATGTGGTTTAGCCAGGCAGCTAACTTACATAGTGTTTGGGATACTTATTTTATAGAATCGCAGGAGTTAAGTTATACCGAATATGCAAAAGCGCTTAATTATGTAACCCCCTTGCAAAAGCAAATTTTAATGAAACAACCCATAAGCAAGTGGTTGTACGATAGCTATAAAATAAGCGATACTTTGCGTGGAGAAATCAAACAGCCCAACCAGCGCTTAAGTTATGATTACAACTTCAGGCACCTGAAAACACTCAACCAGCAATTATTAAATGGGGGCATCCATCTGGCAGCTTTGCTCAATCATATTTTTGGATAATAAGCTGTAGCTGCATTTTTACTAAAAAACAAAAAGCCCACATCAATTAAAAGGATGTGGGCTTTTAAGTACACGTTTATTTCTTAAACTTTTGGTATGCGGTAACCATTATGATACTCCTTAGCAAGGTATTTTTTGTTTATACTGTTATTAGTAAATTGCTGTTTAGCAAGATCCCACTCCAGTTTTTCCCCGCTCCTGTAAGCAATATTACCCATTTGACATACTGTGGCAACGTGAGCGCCTGCCTGAATGGAACAATTAAGATCATTCATTTTACGCGATTTAATTACACTCACAAAGTTTTCCATGTGTTTGTTTAAGCCATTGTCGCTGGCCTTTACCAATGGTTTACTAACCTTGTGTGTGCTTTGTTTTTCTTCAATCACTTCCCACCCACCGCGGTTTAAAATAAGGGTGCCGTTATTGCCAATATAGGCAATACCATGATCACGGTCGTACGATCCGTTATCAATTCCCATAGCAGAATCCCACACCATGTTAAAATTATCAAACTCGTATAATGTGGTTAAGGTGTCCGGGGTTTCTTCGTATAAATCAGGATAAGCAAAACGGCCACCCAGTGCCGAAACCGACTTTGGTACAGCAGCTTTCATTCCCAGTAAACCATAATCAATCAGGTGAACACCCCAGTCGGTCATTAAGCCTCCGGCATAATCCCAAAACCAACGGAAGTTAAAATGAAAACGACTTGAGTTAAAGGGGCGGGTAGGTGCCGGCCCCAGCCATTGTGCATAATCAACACCTGCTGGTGGCGGGGTATTAGGTACTACTGGTCCGGGTTTCATCCAGCCCTGGTAGCACCAAACTTTTACCGTACGTATATTGCCCAATTGCCCGCTTTGCACAAAGGCTACTGCATCTTTAAAATGTTGTTGGCTGCGTTGCCATTGCCCTGCCTGCACAACTCGATTGTATTTTTGTTGGGCATCAACCATAGCCCTACATTCCACAATTGAATTACCCACCGGCTTTTCAACATAAACATCTTTACCTGCGGCACAGGCATCCACCATTATTAAGGCATGCCAATGATCAGGGGTTCCAATAATAACGGCATCAATATCTTTATTATCCAACAGTTGCCTGTAATCGCCATACGTTTTTACCTTCGAGGCATCCACCTTAAGCTTGGTTAAATCATTCATCCTTTGGTCCAAAACATTTTTATCTACATCGCATAAGGCTACCAGGTTTACACCGGCAACTTTTAGCGCAGCAGTAACATCGCTCCAACCCATTCCCTTAATACCTATTGCGCCAATATTCAATTGGTCGCTGGGCATTATGCGGTTTTTAAAAATGGCAAATGCATTATTTTCTAAACCTGACACTATCAATCCGCCACCTAATAAAGCAGCGGAATTTTGAATAAATGATCGCCTGGATGCCATGTAAGTAAAATTTTAAAGGTTTATTTAAAAAGTTAGGTTGTAATTGATTAATATATATTTCAATTTACCATAAAAAGTCAGCATGCAACTCATGTAATTTTACTTTTTCTGCAATTGGTTAATATAATACAGGGTTTAATTATTATGGAACCATCATTGGAATATCTATCAGCCCCGGTTGTGTCACTCACTTGTACTTTAGGAAATTTCAGGCAGCTATGTTCATTATAAAAAATGGTGCTCTTTATATAAACCTCTTTGCTTTAAAGTGCTTTTGACAACTTACACTTTTACTTTTTCAAGTGCATTTTTTAATACATGTACAATTGTATCGCAGTGATCTTTTGTTATAACCAAAGATGGCCGCATAGTTATTACGTTGCCTTCAATAACTTTAAAGGCAACACCTTCATTCATACAATCATACATAATTATTTCCGCTTCGTTAATTGCTCTTTCTTTTGTCGTTCTATCTTTAACCAGGTCTATTCCTATATGTAATCCTTTACCAGCAACATTACCTATAAGCGGATAAATTTCCTGTAAAGCTTGTAGTTGATCCATCAGGTAGTTGCCCAACATTTCCGAATGTTCCACCAGTTGATGTGCTTCAATATATTCAATAGTTGCAAGGCCGGCGGTGCAGCATAAAGGATTTTTTTCGTGGGTAAAATGCCCTATAGACCGGTGCTGCAAAACATTATATTCTTCTTTTGTTACAATACCTGCAAAAGGCATTAAGCCGCCGCCCAAAGTTTTACCCAATACCAATATATCCGGGGTTACAAAATGCTCGCTGGCAAACATTTTTCCCGTGCGGCCAAAGCCTTCAATAATTTCATCAAATATTAAAAGCATTTCATACTTTTTGCACAAGGCTTGTACCTCGTTCCAATAATTTTTTGAGGGTACCACCGGTGTAGCCGAAATGGGTTCACCTATTATAGCAGCCATATCAGGGTTGCGTTGCAGGATGATTTTTATCTGCCGCAGGTATTCCGCATCAATATCTTCAGTGTTGGTCAGTTTCCATGGATTGCGGTAATAGTTGGGAAACTCAACATGAAAAGCGCCCGGTACCATGGGCCCCTGGCCTACGGTAAAATGTTCTTCACCTCCAATTGCTGCTGCCTGAAAGCCGGTACCATGGTAGGAATCCCAAAACGATATGGTTTTCCATTTACCCGTAACCTGCTTGGCCAGCATTACAGCCATTTCAATGGCTTCGGAGCCTCCGGGGCAAAACAATACCCTGTTTAAACCTTGTGGCGAAATTTCAACCAGCTTTTTTGCCAGGTTAATTGCCGGCTGGTTGGTAAACCGCCTGGGTGTAAAAGCAAGGGATTGTTGTAATTGCTCAATAACCTTTGCGGTAACATAAGGATTGCTGAAACCTGCATTGTGCACGCCATTGCCATGCAGATCGAGATAGGCCTTACCCTGCATGTCGTAAATGTAAGGGCCTTCCGTTTTAGAAAGAGCATTCATTACAGGAGTAGATAATGCCTGGTGAAGAAAATATTTTGCATCTTCTTCAATCATGTTTTTACTTACATCATCTAATTGCTTGTTATAGGCCTGGCGTAATTCAGATTGGTTTACATCGCCCTGCTCTAACGAAATAAATTGCTGCATAAGTTGTGCTGATTGGTTTGTGAAAGCTACAGCAAAAAGAAAAAATTATTACTATGGTAATTTGTTTTTAAAATTTTTGATGAAAGAATATTGCATTTGTATTTTAAAAAAAGTTGCCCATTATACTAAAAGTACAAGTGAGTGACACAACAATGTTGCTTTATGATAAAATGCCGGTATCAAAAACTTTTAATAATCATAAAAAAAGCCCCTTCCAAATTGGGAAGAGGCTTTGTACAAATTTATTGCAATTACATTACTGCCCCGAAGAATCTCCTGACTGTATCAGTTGCATTAACTCGTCCAGTTTAGGCTCCAGTATAATTTCCGTTCTCCTGTTTTTTGCTCTTCCCTGCGAAGTTAAGTTGGTATCAACAGGATCGTATTTGCTATGGCCTGATGAAAGCACCCTTGCAGCATCTACCTTATAAGTATCCGTTAATATTCGCACAATGGCATTTGCCCTTGCGGTACTTAAATCCCAGTTGTCAACATAACGCCCTTTAATGGGAATTGAATCCGTGTGGCCTTCAATATTCACATTAATATCGGTGTTGGCATTTAATACTTCTGCCAGCTTTGAAAGTGCTTCTTTACCCTTGGGATTCACCACTGCACTTCCTGAAGGAAACAACAGGTTTTCCTGCAGGCTTACATATACTTTTCCATTTTTTGTGGCAATGGTAAGCTCACTTGAGTTAAAGCCCTTAAGCGCATTATTAATTTTTGCACGCAGGTTTTCGGTATTGCGTTTTTGCTGATCTATTAATTCCTGTAACTGCTCCAGCCTGCGTTGCTGGTCGGCAATCTGCTGTTGGTTCAGGTTTAATTTGCTGCTTGCATCCTGTAAGCGGCTACTGGCATCCTGTAAACGTGTGGTAGCTTCAGAACGCGTTGCTTCTAATTGTTTTTGTAAAGCAATACGGGCACTTTCAAGCTGTGCTGTATTATCCTGCAGGCTATTTACATTTTTTTCAAGGTTGCCAATCCTGTTCGACATTTGTGCACTATCGCGCTGCATCTGGTTAATCTTATCCTGTGCAGACAGCAATTTACTTTTGGCAACACATGATCCAAACAGCATTGCCGCCATTAAGATTATGGAGGGAAATAAAATAAATTTAATTTTCATTTTTTTAAGTTTTTGAATTTAGTGAAATTATCATGCCATTAATGGCTAAGAGAGTTTTTTTGCAGACAATAATAAATTGATAATGTGAGGGTTGGTGAGCAACTCTTATTCATTGTGCTCTTTAAGTAACCGAAGTTAAAACTGAATCTACCGGCATATTTTACCTGTAATATTTCTGATGAAAGAGTGGTTAAGGAGCAATGTTTTTTGGTTTATTCAAGCGATTTTCTTAAGCTTTTTAAATGCTTTATGAGGGTCCGCTTTTTTTCGGCAAACGCTGGGTTGTTAGCCAGGTTACTAACTTCTAAAGGATCCGTTTTGGTAAAGTAGAGGTCTTCATAAAAATATGCATCGGGGTTGTTGCCGTTAAAATAGCGTATGTATTTAATGTCATCCATCACCAAACCTTCCGATTTGGGTAAATAAACTTTACTGTTACTGGTTTCTAATAAATGATTGTAGTAAAATTCGGTTCTCCAGTTGGTTGCTTTATGCTCAATTAATGGCCGCAAACTCTGGCCTTGCATGGTTTCAGGAATATTTATTTCTGCAAAATCCAAAATAGTTGGGGCTATATCAACATTTAAAACCAATTCCTCAACTGTATTTTTAGTTTCAGGTTTTCTGCCATCGTATACTATAGTGGTAACCCTTAATGATTCATTAAAGCCAAACCATTTACCTTCCAGGCCGTGCTCGCCCAGCGAGTATCCATTGTCGCTCGAAAAAATGATGATGGTATTTTCATCAAGGTGTTTCTTTTTTAATTCTTCAACTATACGTTTTACCACGTCATCAATGCCGGTTACCAGCCGGTAATACGATTTTACAGATTCCTGGTATTTTGCTTCGGTAGAAAACCTTAAATCCCAGCGAACCCTAGCTTCATTGGGTATGCCCCTGCTATCGAACCGGAAGGTTTCCGGTAAAGCCAGGTAATAATCATCGCTGCCGGTAGTACTTGGCGGAACAGGGTAGCCGGTATAATAATTTTCGTAGTAAGGGCTATAAATATAACCGTTGTGTATAGGGCTTCCATCCTGCACATGGGGCGCTTTAAAACTTACCGATAAACAAAAGGGTTTTGATTTTTCTCTTCCATTAATAAATTCAATTGCCTGGTTACCCATCATATCGGTGCTATGAATTGAATCCCCTTTACCATCTTTATAAAAATAAACACCCTGGCCCGGAAACCCTTTCCAGTAATCAAATGCCTTTTCAGGCAATTGGTTGCCTACACCATACTTACCAATAAACCCGGTATAATATCCACTATTACGCATTAGTATTGGGTAAGTGTTGCTTAAAGCTTCCGGTGAAAAATTTGTAACAAAGTCGTTTATCTTATGCCTGTTAGCATATTGGCCTGTAAGTATGCTGGCCCT